>NZ_JAMYLN010000016.1:0-154219 GCF_040318035.1 Mesorhizobium sp. M1329
CGCGGCCCGGGGGCCCCCAACCGCAACCTCTCCTGCAATAACTAACAGCCTAACTGGATTTCCAGACAAGCGCGGCGGGCCAGGCCCGCCGCTCTTGTTTTTTGCATACCAAAGACGCCCGCCTCAGGCCGCCTTTGCTTCTGCTTCATGGAGCGCGAAAGAGCGCCCGTCCGCGTCGAAAATATGCAGGTCGCCGGCGTCCGCCGTCAGCCGCAGCGTCGCCCCGCGCTTGACCTCGACATTGCCCGGCAGCTTGGTCACCAGCGGCAGGTCGGCGCGGCCGATGTCGACATAGACGAGTTGGACCTCGCCGAGTTGCTCGACATAATCGACCGTGCCTTCGAACAAATAGTCGGCGCCGGTGGCAATCATCAGATCCTCCGGCCGCACCCCGAAGCTCACCGCAGCGCCTTTCGCCGAGGCAGGCGTTGCGATCGGCACCGTCGCCTTGCGGCCGCCGACATGGCTGACGACGGTCGGGTTGCCGGTCCTGTCGATCGTCGCCGGCAGGATGTTCATCGCCGGCGAGCCGATGAACTGGGCGACGAACAGATTGCCGGGCCGCTTGTAGAGCTCCATCGGCGTGCCGACCTGTTCGATATGGCCTTCCTTCAGCACCACGATGCGGTCAGCCAGCGTCATCGCCTCGACCTGGTCGTGGGTGACGTAGATCATCGTTGTGGCCGGCATCGATTCCTTGAGCTTGGCGATCTCGATGCGGGTGGCGACACGCAGCGCCGCGTCGAGGTTGGATAGCGGCTCGTCGAACAGGAAGACCTTGGGATTGCGCACGATGGCGCGGCCGATGGCGACGCGCTGGCGCTGGCCGCCCGACATCGCCTTGGGCAGACGGTCGAGATATTTGGTCAGCTGCAGGATCTCGGCCGCCTGGCGCACCCGCTTGTCGATCTCGGCCTTGCTTTCCTTACCGATCTTCATCGAGAAGGCCATGTTGTCGTAGACGGTCATGTGCGGATAGAGCGCATAGGACTGGAACACCATGGCGATGCCGCGCTTCGACGGCGGCACGTCGTTGACGATCTCGCCGTCGATCTTGAGCTCGCCCGAGGTGATCTCCTCCAGCCCGGCGATGCAGCGCAGCAAGGTCGACTTGCCGCAACCAGAGGGGCCGACGAAGACGATGAATTCGCCCGACTTTATGTCGAGGTCGACGCCGTGCAGAATGTTGAGATTGCCATATGATTTCCTCACTTGCCTTAGCGTGACATCGGCCATGGTACCCTCCAGTTCTTCCTTGAATTCAGTCGATACGCCCGAACCAGGCGCCGTAGCCGCCGAGGCGGATAGTGCCGGCGCCAGTCTGTCCCGAAAACCCGTGTCCCGGCAAGGGCTGCAGTGAGCGGCCGCCAAGATCGACCTCGGCCGGCTTTGCTCCGAGATTGAAGGCGCAGACGATCTGCTCGTTGCCTTCGCGGCGCGTGAAGGCGACGGTGTCGCCCTCGCTTTCGATGAACTCGATATCACCCTTGGCCAGTGCCGGATGAGCGCGGCGGAAAGCCAGGAAGCGCCGGTAGTGCTCGAGCAGCGAGCCGTCGTCGCCTTGCTGCACATTGACGGCTTGCGCAAGGTGCTTGCTGGGCACCGGCAGCCAGGGCTTTGCCGTCGAGAAGCCGCCATTGCGGGCAGCACCGTCCCAAACCATCGGCGTGCGGCAGCCGTCGCGGCCCTTGAATTCCGGCCAGAAGCGGATGCCGTATGGGTCCTGCAGATCCTCGAAGCTGAGTTCGGCCTCGCTGAGCCCGAGCTCCTCGCCCTGATAGATGCAGACCGAGCCGCGCAACGACATCAGCAGCGCCGAGATGACCTTGAGATAGGCGGTCGGGTCGGGCTCGCCGGCTGCCCAGCGCGAGGCAGGGCGCATCACGTCATGGTTGGAGAAGGCCCAGCACGACCAGCCGTCGCTGGCGACCTTGCCGAAGGTTTCCAGCACCGAACGCACCTTTGCCGCGCTGATCTTCTCCGGCGCCAGGAAGTCGAAGGAGTAGCACATATGCACGCGCTTGCCGCCGGCCGTATAGGCCGCCACCACTTCCAGCCCACGCTGCGAATCGCCGACCTCGCCAACCGCGGCCGTCGCCGGATATTCGTCGAGCAAGGCGCGGAAGCGTTCGAGGAAGCCGAGGTTTTCAGGCCGGCTCTTGTCGTAGAGATGGTCCTGGTAGTTGTAGGGGTTCACCGCCGGCGCCGTCTGGTCGTTGCGCTGCTCGGGCGGCAGCGGCGGATTGTCTTCCAGGCCTTGGCTGTGGAAATAGAAATTGATGGTATCGAGGCGGAAGCCATCGACGCCGCGCTCCAGCCAGAAGCGGGTGACGTCGAGCAGCGCGTCCTGGACGGCGCGGCTGTGGAAGTTGAGGTCGGGCTGTTCGGCCAGGAAATTATGCAGATAGTATTGCTGGCGGCTGGTGTCCCACTGCCAGGCCGAGCCGCCGAAGATCGACAGCCAGTTGTTGGGCGGCGTGCCGTCCGGCTTGGCATCCGCCCAGACATACCAGTCGGCTTTTGGATTGCTGCGGCTCGACCGGCTCTCCTTGAACCACGGATGGATGTCGGCGGTGTGCGACAGCACCTCGTCGATCATCACCTTGAGCCCAAGCCGATGCGCCTCTGCGGCCAGCGCGTCGAAGTCGGCCAGCGTGCCGAACATCGGATCGACATCGCAATAATCCGACACGTCGTAGCCAAAATCCTTCATCGGCGATTTGAAGAATGGCGAGATCCAGATGGCGTCGACACCGAGCGCGGCGATGTAGGCCAGCCGGCCGATAATGCCCCTGAGGTCGCCGATGCCGTCGCCGTTCGAATCCTGATAGCTGCGCGGGTAGATCTGGTAGATCACCGCACCTCGCCACCAGTCGCGATCGATGGCGAGATCGGGCTTCGGGGTGGCCTTCAAAGCGGATTGCATGATCTCAACCTCCTTTCACCGAGCCGGCAAGCAGCCCGCGGACGAAATAGCGCTGCAGCGAGAAGAACACGATCAGCGGCACGATGATGGTGACGAAGGCCGATGTCGTCAGGATCTCCCAGTCGCCGCCGCGCGAGCCGAGCAACGCATTGAGCTTGGCGGTCAGCACGATCTGGTCGCCCTCGGTACCGAGGAAAACCATCGCCACCAGCAGATCGTTCCACACCCAGAGAAACTGGAAGATGGCGAACGAGGCCAGCACCGGGAACGACAATGGCAGCACGATCTTGACGAAGATCTCGAAATCGCTGGCGCCGTCGATGCGCGCCGATTCCATGATCTCGCGTGGCAGGCCGGCAATGTAGCTCCTCAGGAGATAGATGGCGAAAGGCAGGCCGAAGCCGGTATGCGCCAGCCAGATGCCGAGGTAGGTCTTCGATGGCACGCCGAAGAAGCTGCCGACGCCGTTATAGAGCTTCAACAGCGGGATCAGCGACATCTGCAGCGGCACGACCAGGAGGCCGATGATGACGGCGATGAGCAGCGCTCGGCCTGGAAAGCGCATCCAGGCCAGCGCGTAGGCGGCGAACGCGGCGATCAGGATTGGAATGACGGTCGACGGAATGGTGACGGTCAGCGAGTTCATGAAGGAGCGGCCGATGCCTTCCGAAAACAGCACCGTGTCGTAATTGTCGGTGGTGAATTTCGGCGGCGCCGACGAGGCGTAATAGACGCGCTGGCCGCGTTCGCTTTCGAAAGCCTTCGGCGAGGTCATGACGAAACTGCCGTCGGCATTGAGCTGCAAGGTCACGCCGTCGCCGAGATCGGCTGTCGTGCCGGCGGGATATTGCGTCGGCGCTGCCGACTTGACGCCGAAGGCGCTGATGTTGCGGGTCGGGCCGTCGCCGAAGATATTGCCTTGCAGGACGAACTTGCCGTCCTTCTCGACCTGCGCCGAGGCGGGTGGCAGCCGTCCGGCTTCCGTCTGGCTGGAACTGGTGAACGAGTTCCACCAGCCCGAAGCGATGATCTGGTCCTTGTCGCGCAGCGACGAGACCAGAATGCCGAGCGTCGGGATCGTCCAGATCGCAACGAAGATGAAGACGGCGATATGAACGCCGAAACGGCTGACAAAGGACTTTCCGGTCGAGACAGTCATCTCAATGCCCTTCCGTCTCTTTGTTCGCCTGGCGGATGTTCCAGACCATGATCGGAATGACCGCGATCATGATGATGATGGCGATGGTGGCGCCGCGGCCGAAATCGCCGCCGCCGCGGAACATCCAATCGAACATCAGATTGGCGAGCACCTGGCTGTTCCACTGGCCGTTGGTCATGGTCAGCACGATGTCGAAAACCTTCAGCACCAGGATGGTGATGGTGGTCCAGACGACGGCGATGGTGCCCCAGATCTGCGGCACCATGATCTTCCAGAAGATCTGGAAAGGGTTGGCGCCGTCGATGACGGCGGCTTCCAGCGTCTCTTCTGGAATGCCGCGCAAGGCCGACGACAGGATGACCATGGCAAAGCCGGTCTGGATCCAGATCAGGATGACCATCAGGAAGAAATTGTTCCAGAACGGCAGCGATATCCAGACCTGCGGCTGGCCGCCGAAATACTGGATGATGGCGTTGAGCAGGCCGATCTGCGTCTGCCCGTCGCCGCGATACTCGTAGATGAATTTCCAGATGACGCTGGCGCCGACGAAGGAGATCGCCAGCGGCAGGAAGATCAGGCTCTTGGCGATGGTGCCCCACCAGATCTTGTCGGTGAGCACGGCGATGATCAGCCCGAGGAAGGTGCAGGCGGCCGGCACCACCGCCAGCCAGATGATGTTGTTGAGGATCGAGTTGCGGAACTCGCGGTCGCCGAACGCCCATTGATAGTTGGCCAAGCCGACGAAATGGGCGCCGCCGCGATCGAGGAACGACAGCCTCAGTGTCTCCACCACCGGGTAGATCAGGTAGATAGTGAGGATGATCATCGCCGGGCCGACGAACAGCCAGGGCCTGATCACCCCCTGCCGGCGCAGATTGTTAATCGCCGCCTTGCCGGAAACGCCGCGTGCCGGAAAGATCGTGTCGAGTGCCTTGTTGGCGCCCCAGAAATAGGCGACGCAGCCGCCCACGCCGATGATGATGACGAATATCGCCGAAAAAATCTGAGCCGCCATGGGTCCCTCCCCCTGCGCACGGATCCGCCAGTCGAGAATGGCTTTGGCGACGGGATCATGCGCCGATTCAGTTGTCTGGAGCGCGACCAGCCGAAAAGCAGGTCACTGGGCGCGCGTCATGCCGGAATGCGTTGTGCTCACGACAATCGACGCGACGCCAAGCACCGGATAAGGTCCGGGCCGTTTTGAGGCCCGGACCGCAACATGGGAACTCAAGCCTGCCGCTTACTTGATCGCGTCCCAGCTTTTCTGGATGTCGGTGGCGACGTCCTGGGCGGACTTGCCGCCGACCAGGTCGATCATGCCGGTCCAGAACGCACCGGCGCCGATCTTGCCCGGCATCAGGTCGGACCCGTCGAAGCGGAAGGTCGAGGCGTTGGCCAGGATCTCGCCCTGCTTCTTCAGCGCGTCGCTGGCATAGGCGTCCTTGTTGACCGACTTGAACGGCGTCACGAAGCCGCCCTGTGCCATCCAGATCTCATGAGCGAGCGGCAGCTTCAGGAATTCGATGAACGCGCGGGCACTCTTGCTATCCTTGGTGATCATGGCCAGCGTGCCGGCGCCGAGCACCGGAGTGCCCAGCTCGGGCTTGGAGGCGTAGGGCGGGTAATAGAAGAAGTCGGCATCCTCGCCGATCTTGGTGCCTTGCGGGAAGAAAGTCGGGATGAAGGATGCCTGGTGGTGCAGATAGCATTTCGGCGGCACCGAGAAGAGGCCCTTCGGGCTGTCGCGGAAATCCGTCGCCGCAACCGCCTTGGCGCCGCCCTCGACCATTTTGTCGTCGGTCGCGATCTTGCCGAAAATGTCGATGGCGTTGACCACGGCCGGATCGTTGAACGGAATTTCGTTCTTCACCCATTTGTCGTAGGTCTCTGGCGTCTGGGTGCGCAGCATGATGTCTTCGACCCAGTCGGTCGCCGGCCAGCCGGTGGCGCCGCCCGAACCGAGCCCGATGCACCATGGCGTGCCGCCGTCGGCGATGATCTTCTTTTCGAGCTCGGCAAGCTCTTCCTGCGTCTTCGGCACCTTGTAGCCGGCTTCCTCGAAATTATCCGGCGAGTACCAGACCAGCGATTTCACGTCGGCCTTGTAGGGGAAGGCGAAGAAGCCGGGCTTGCCGTCCTTGTCCTTGAAGGTGCCGAGGTCGACCCAGGATTGGCCGGCGCCGTAATTGTCCTTGACCCAGTTGGCGGTGTCGTCGCCGAGCGGCGTCAAAAGGCCCTTCGATGCCAGATCCTGGATCAGGCCCGGCTGCGGCAGCACGGCGATGTTGGGCGGGCTGCCGGCCTGCGTGTCGATGACGATCTGCTGCTCGTAATTCTCCGACGAGGAGTACTTGATCTCGGCGCCGGTGGCTTCGGAGAAGTAATCGAGGACGGTGCGGATCAGCCCTTCGTCCTCGCCGCGCCACGGTCCGAAGATCGTCAGCGTCTCGCCCTTGAGGTCGACCTTCTTGAGCTCTTCGTAGTTGGCCCAGTTGAAACGGGGATCTTCGCCCGGCTTGAACTTCAGTTCGGCTTGCGCGGGCATGGCCAGGGCGAGCGTGGCAAACGCAGCGCCCAGCAGAAGCATTTTCTTCATCGGTATTCCCTCCCAGTGGTGACAAACACCGAACGAAACCTCCATTCCGTCCGCCGGCGCTGCAGGACTGTGACTCAGTCGGAAAGGAACTGCAACCTTTCGTGGAGTCTTCCAAAGCGCTTTGGTGATTTTGATCACGCCACTGAATTAATCCGGAGTCAAGAGGGAGCCGGTTTAATCGATTTAATTTCTGCGGCCTGATGCCGGCGAAAGTGCGCTGCAGCACAGTTTTCTGGCGGTGCAGCAGCAAATTCGGCTTCAAACCGGCCCGAACCGTGCGTAAGGTCATTGCGCCCGGCAACGCGGTTCGTAGCGGTCAGGTCGATTCAGATTAAAAGCGCTTTGAGGTTTGGAGGCCTCCGGTGAACCTCAAGCAGCTCTCCCACATGCTGGCGCTTTCGCAGACCACGGTGAGCCGTGCATTGAACGGCTACCCGGAAGTCAACGAGGAAACGCGCCGGCGGGTGATCGATGCCGCCAAGCGTCACGGCTACCGCCCCAATCCGAGCGCGCGCCGGCTGGCGACCGGCAAGACCGGTATGATCGGCTATGTGCTGCCGACGGGGACGACCGTCGATATCGACCCGCATTTCGTCGAGTTCCTGTCCGGCCTCGGCGACTATGCGCGTTCGCACGAGCTCGACCTAGTGCTGTCACCGGCCGATGCCGACGACCAGGAGACGACCTACCGCCGCATTGTCGCCAACCGGCAGGTCGACGCGGTCTATATCTCCTCGCCGAGGCCGGCCGACCGGCGGGTGGCACTCGTCAATACGCTCGGCATTCCCTTCATCGTCCACGGCCGCAGCGAAGGCTTCGATTTCGACTACCCCTTCACCGACATCGACAATGAGGGCGCCTTCCACGAAGCGGCGCGGCTTCTCGTTCAACTCGGGCACAGGCGTCTGGCACTGATCAATGGCGACGATCGCGAGACCTTCGCCATCCATCGCGAGCGCGGCGTGCGCCGCGCGCTTGCGGCAAGCGGCCTGCTGCTTCGCGATCAGCATGTCTGTTCCCTCACCATGACCGAGGAGAACGGCTACCGCGCCGCCAGGCGTCTGCTGGAACAAAGCGACGCGCCAACGGCGATCGCCTGCTCCAGCCTGATCATGGCGCTCGGCGTGGTGCGCGCGGTGCGCGATCTCGGCCTGACCATTCCGGGCGACCTGTCGCTGATCGCCCATGACGACGTCTTTCCGTGGCTGAAGCCGGAGAATTTTTCGGTGCCGCTGTCGACGACACGTTCGTCGATCCGCCTGGCAGGCGCGCGCATCGCCGAGCGCTTGGCCGCACGGATTTCCGGCCTGGAGGAGGGCGCTCGCGGCGAGGTCTGGCCGGTCGACCTGGTGGTCAGGGGATCGGTCGCCGGCGCGCCGGCCTAAGGGCATAACTCAATCACTCTGAACGACCAAAGTCGCCGTTGGGTGGCTGTTGGCCAGCACAGGCAATCGCCATGCGTCATGTCTCAGGCCGCGGACTTGAGGTGATCGATAAAGACGCGCAGCTTCGGCAGGACTTGGCGCTTGCCAAGATGGTAGAGAAAGACGCCCGGCGTCGTCGCAGCGATGTCGTCCAGCACCGATCTGAGTTTTCCTTCGGCTATCGGACCTTCGGCGACGGGTCGAGGCGTCTGCGCCAGCCCAACGCCCTTTGTCGCAGCCCCGAGCAACGTTGGATAGTCGTGCGCGATCAGTGGGCCTGAGACGATCGCCTCGATAGCACCGTTGCCGTCGGCGAAGGTCCAGGGCGCGATGGCGCCGTTCGAGCGGCGCAAGCGCAGGCAGGCGTGGTGGCGCAAGTCGTCGACACGTTCGGGGTAGCCGTGGCGCTCGAGATAGTCAGGGCTGCCGACGACCACGAACGTGAACGGCGGGGTCAGCCGCACCGCGACCATGTCGGCGGCGATGAGCTGGCCGAGGCGGATGCCGGCGTCGAACCCACCGGTCGCGAGATCGACCATCTCGTCGCTCGCGGCGATCTCCAGTTCGATCTCGGGATAAGCTCGGCAGAACGACGCGATCATCGGCTCCAGGATCAATGGCACGACGGCGCGGGGCACGGACAGGCGCAGCAGCCCGGTCGGCCGTTGGCCGACGTCGCGCGCAGCCTCGCCGGCCGCGGCGATCTCCTCGAAGGCAGGGCCGGCGCGGTCGAGGAAGCGCTGGCCGGCCTCGGTCAGACCGACGCTCCGCGTCGTGCGGGCGAACAGCGCCGCACCCATGCGGGCTTCCAGCGTGCGCACCGCCTGGCTCACGGCGGACGGCGTCACGCCGAGATCGGCGGCGGCACGGCGGAAATTGCGGTGCCTGGCGACAGCCAGGAACACCTCGACCCCCTCCAGTGCACCACGCCGGATTGTGTAGTCCTGCTTCATAGGTTGTTCTGATTACAGCGGATAGTCGGATTATGGAAGCGGGCTTAGGTAAGAGCTGCAAGCCAGGAGACATCTTGCCCAGGAGATATATTGCAATGACCGATGAACTTGATGGCGTGCGCGACCATTATCGCGCGACCGGCCTGACCGAGCGACTGAAGACGGTACTGGCGGCCCTCGGCCCGGAGGATCAGCTTCTTACGCCCCAGCAATTGGGCACCCTCGACCAGTTTCACACCCGTGGGCTTGCCTCGACCGCCGAGATTGCCCAATTGGCGGGGATCGCGGCCGGCACGTCGGTTCTGGACGTCGGCTCGGGCGTCGGCGGGCCGGCGCGCTTTCTGGCTGCGACCTATGGCTGCCGGGTTACCGGCGTGGACCTCAGCGAGCCTTTCGTGGATGCTGCGCGCTATCTGACCGAGCGCACGGGACAAAGCGGGCAGCTGTCGTTTCAGACCGCCAGCGCATTGGAGCTTCCATTCGATGATAGCCGTTTCGACGTCGTGCTGCTGCAGCATGTGGCGATGAACATCTCCGACCGGGCGCGGCTCTACGGCGAGATCCGACGCGTGCTGAAACCAGGCGGCAGGTTTGCCACCTTCGACGTCGTCTCGGCCATTGGCGAGCCGCACTATCCGCTGCCTTGGGCGCGAACGCCGGCGACGAGCTTCCTCCTCACAGCCGAAGCGACGGGCGAGGCGATCGAACCGGCCGGCTTCCGCGTGCTGGCCTGGCAAGACGACACCGAGACCGCCAAGGCCTGGTTCGCGCAACTGCGCGCATCCGGGCCGCCGCCTTCACCAAATCTCGGCGTGGTGATGGGACCGGACTTCGCTCAGCTTTCGACCAACCTGGGACGAAATCTCATGCAAGGCCGGCTCGGCGTCCTGACCGCGGTGTTCGAGGCCGTGTGAACCAACTGTTGGGAGGACGTCAGATGTCCACGGAAGTGCTGTTTCAAACCCATCTCGTTCTGGGTTATGTCGCGTGGCTGCTTTGCTTCGGCGCGTACGGTTTGCCGTGGCTCCGGTCGATGGACCGGGTCGCGGCGCAGCGCGCTATCGCTACGCTGCACAGCTTCCGCTTCTTCGGGCTCGTCTTCATGGTTCCGGGCGTCGTAAGCCCCAATCTGCCCGCTGATTTCGCCGTGTTCGCCGCCTACGGCGATTTCGCGACTGGGGTGCTGGCCATGCTGGCGCTGCTCACGGTGAGGATACGCTGGTTGTTCTGGCCGTTGGTCGTCGCCTTCAACGTCGTAGGGATGGTGGACCTCATCGTCGACTATTATCACGCCATTCAGATCGGCCTTCCTGCACGCGCGGGGGAACTGGGCGCAACCTACGCGATCCCGATCATCTACGTACCGCTGCTGATGATCACACATATCGCCGCGTTCTATTTTCTGGCGCGTCCTCGGCAAAACACGACTTGAGCGGGCAATTTCTTGGCCGCCTCGGCCGCCTTGGCGTCCAGCAGGCCAAAGCCGAAATCATAGTCCTGAAGCCGGAAAATTTTTCGGTGCCATTGTCGACGACGCGCTCGTCGATCCACCTGGCCGGCGCACGCATCGCCGATCACTCCGGGCGACCGAGTTCGACCCAGAGCGGCCGTCCGCCCCTGCGAGCCCGATGACGCGCGCCAACCCTTAGCAGAACGGACTGAAGAATAGCCGCGCTGCAGCAGCAAACGAGATCGATCGCTTCCCCATACCAAAACCGCTATCGGTGGAGTACCGAATCGGCCGGCTGAGCCGTCGTTATCGGATCGGCATGACGATGCACAATCTTCCACAGACCATCTTCTGGGCGAAAGACGCTCGTCGCGCGTAACGCAAGAGGCGTGACATCGCTCCGACCGCCAACCTTGGACCTGAGCTGCTCCACTTCGACGATGTATGCCAGCTCGGACGTCACACATTTCGCTATGTTCTCGAAGCCGGTAGCGTCGCCGTCCCTGTAGTTCGATGCCGCTTGCTCCATCGTCTCAACCACCTGTTTCCATCCATGCGCGAAAGGGCCAAACGGATTGCCCAGTGTTACATCGTCTCGTTGGGAGAAGAGCTTCTCCGCTGGCGCGGGGTTTCCTTTCATGAACTCATCCAGGGCCAGGTGGTATTTTTCAACTGCTTGATCGAAGTCACTGGCGTCGAGGGACACGTCATCCTCCCTGTCGTTTTTATTTCTGATCCAGACTGGCGACCACAGGTCTACATTCTGTGTGCCCGCAGCGGTGAAGGTCATTATAGCACGGCGTGAGACAAGTTTCGCGACAGCGTTGTGAGACGGCTCGGCAAATCGCCGCTCTCCACCGAGGCCGGTGGAAACCCGTCGCGATATCCTGAGCGTAGAATTCTGTTCCCGAATAATGCTGCTGCTGCCCTTGGGAGGCATAGACGTTCTCAGTTTATACAAAGGTCAGGAACAATATTCTTAGAGCATCGGCCAGAGTCGAGTTTTACACGGCCTCCACCCTTCTCGGCCATTTGCGACAACCAACTGATTGAGCTTTGATAAGTCAGAAGCTTCAAACACGAGACTTAGTCCTTGGCCGCCTCGGCCGCCTTGGTGTCCAGCAGGCCAAAGCCGAAATCATTGTCGCGCCCCTTGGGGCCGAGATCCTTTGCCGTGGCGGCGAGTGCTTTCTCGACCCAGTCGGCGGAGCGGTCGGGCGCGGCATGCAACAGATTGGCGATCGCGCCGGTCACGATCGCCGCTGCAAAGGAAGTCCCGGTCACCACATCCGAGCCGGCGCCGCTCGGCGCCACCATCTCGACGCCGGGAGCGGAGATGAAGACGTAGGCGCCGCGATTGGCCTGTGGCATCAGCCCGTCCTTGGCATCGGTGGCCGTCACCGCGATCACCCCGTCGAAGGCGGCCGGATAGCCATAGGGCGCTTTCGGCCCGTTATTGCCGGCGGCGGCGACCAGCACGATGCCAAGCGCGCGCGCATTGCGGCAGGCGATGCCGAGCAGGTCGTTCTTCGGACCGACGAAGCTCATATTGATGATGCGGACATCCTGCTCCGCCGCCCAGTCGAGCGCCGAAAGGATCACGTCCATGGTCGACTTGTCGCCCTCGAAGGCGCGGGCGTGATAGATCCTGGCGCCCGGCGCCATGCCTTTGAACGCGCCGGTGCCGGCAATCAGTCCATCGACCGAAGTGCCGTGGTCGCGCGCCTTGATCGGCACATCGGGCATGGCATCGAACTGCCCGGCGATGACACCGGAAAGCGCCGGGTTGCTGTCGTCGATGCCGGTGTCGATGACGCCGACGCGGACATTCTCGCCGCTGGCCGCGTTGGCGTCGAGTGAGATGCGCTCGAACGCATAATTGACGATGCTGGCCGCCTGCTGCAGCGCATAGACGTGATTGGCCTCACGCCGCAAAATGCGGCCCTCGGCGGCAAGCTGCGCCAAAACGACACCGACCGGGCGGCCATCGGGTATGCCGAAGCGCACCAGCGTGTTGCCGAGCAGCCGCGACTGCCGCTGCGAGCGCATTTCGAGGCCGAACGAGGCGGCAATCTGCTGGACCGCGCCGGCATCGCCATTGACGATGACCAGCACCTCGTCGGGCACGAAATCGCCGATCACGGCGCGCGGCGGCACGGTTGCGACAAGATCGGTCGGCGCCACGACCGGACCGCCCGGCACGGCAGCCTGTATTGCCGGCGCACCGGCGGGTGGAGCGGACGGCGGCGCCGCAGTATCGCCAGGAGGTATCGGCGTCTCGGTGACTACGGCAGGATTGGGGAACAGGTCGACAATCAAGCCCGGAAGAAACACCGCGCCCGTCGTTCCAGGAGCCGGCGCTGTGCTGCCATCCTTCACGCCGCCGCCATCCTTGGGGCAGTCGGTGTTGGCAGCACTTCCCCTGTTCAGGCAGTCGATCTCAGCCTGGGTGAGGTTCGGGTCGTTGGTCTGGGCCATTGCGGACGCGGCGAAGATTGTCATCGCCGCAGTCAGTCGAATGACCGCCTTAGCCGCCATCAGCCGGTTTCCTTCCCTCCAGCGCAGCTTCGGTGAAAGGCTGGGCGGCAATAAGGCCAAGCAGCTTCTGGTAGTCCGCGGCGGTCTTGGCCGGAACGCCGAGGCGGAAGACGCCGTCGGCGGTCGGCCCGCCGGCGATCTTCAGCTGGTTCTGGTCGAGAAAAGCGACGATGTCGGACAGCTTTGCATCCGCTTTGAACTTCACCAGTGCAAACGGCATTTTGGCCAGATCGTCCTCCGATCCGGCAATCTCGAAATCGCCACCTCTGTTGCCGGTCTGCACAAAGGATTGCGCGACGACCAGGGCCAGCAGCACCGCGGCCGCCGCCCAGGCGACGCCAGCGGGCAGCGCCATGAAGCGGCTCCAGGCCTGCGCCAGCCAGGACGATGCCGCAGGCGCGCGGGACGGGCTGGCCTCGGCGTCGAGCGCCTTGGCAAAGCGGCTGAGCGCATCGGCCGGCGGGCGGATTGCCTCGTTTGCGGCAGCGGTGCCGGAGAATTCGGCCTCGGCCTCGCCTAGTGCGGCCATCGCCGCCGGATCGCTCGCCAGCCATTCCTCGATGGCTTCGAGCTCGGTGCCCTCCAGCGAGCCGTTCAGATAAAACGGCAGCAGCATTTCCATTTCGTCGCGGCGTGACATTTTTTCAGCGGCGCTCATGGCCACCCCCTATCGTAACCGGCAGCCTTGAGGGCTTCGCCGAGTTTCTTGCGGGCGTAGAACATCCTGGTCTTGACCGTGGCGACCGGGACGCCGAGTACCTCGCCGATCTCGCTCACCGATTGCCCGTGATAATAGGCAAGGTCGATCACCGTACGGTGCTCTTCCGGCATGGCATCGATAAAGCGTCGCAAGGCAGCGGCCTTATCTTCCTTCATCGTCACGACTTCCGGCGTGTCGGCACCGTCGGCGACCTGGGCCGCGTCATCGTCGTCGATCCAGTCTTCCTTCTTCTTGCGCAGCAGGGACAGCGCCTTGAAGCGGGCAATGCCGAGCAGCCATGTCGAGACCTCCGAGCGCCCCTCGAAGGCCGGCGCCTGCCGCCACAGCTCGAGGAACACCTCGTTCGCGATATCGTCGGCCATCAGTTCCGATCCCGTCTGGCGTGCCACGAAGCGGTAGACCCGCGCGTGGTGGCGCATGAACAGGAGCCGCACGGCGGCACGGTCGCCCTTCGCGACCCGCTCGACGAGCGCGCGATCGGTCTCCGCGGTCGTCATCGCCGGTCGAGCCGCCTGGCTCCTGCCTGCTCTGTCGCTGATCGGCCCAAAAAGGTTCACCGCATCCGCCCGAGGATTTTTGCGGAGGCTAGCCGAAGAGCGGAGAGGTTGCCAGAGTGTACCGTTCTCCCCCTTTTTAGGGATAATGTCTCAGTCAGTGGCGCCAAGCAGAAGGCGGCCGTCAGGCTCGCAATGACGGCGGCCACGAGGTGGCTCATACCTATCGGGCAAGGTGCAGTCGTTCAGCCTCGGGCGGAGCGCAATTGGACGACATCGCGGTGCAGGGATTCCCGACAGTTTTGTAACTCAAGGGTCCGCTGCCCGGCGACTAAGGTCCCGATCGCAAATGGCAATCCAGCCTGAAGAAACGAAATGTCATGACCAACAACAGCTGTACGGCCGCGATTCTCGTGGATCAGTCGCCGATGGCGGTGTTCGACGCCGTCATGCGTCCACGCGAGTGGTGGGGCGCATGAAGCCTTGTGCGGTCGGAAGGAGGATGGGCGGCCACATCGCACTGATCGGTGTCTTGACCGGCTTTGCCGCGCAAGTTTCGATCCCGGCCCTGTTTTCCAATCAGATTAGGGTCAGCGGAATCTCGATTGGCAGCAGGGCAGACCAGGACGACATGATTCGTGCCATAGAGGCCAACCGTTTGAAACCTGCTATCGACCGCAGTTTTCCGCTGCAGGAGATCGCCAGTGCCTCAAGCACTACGAGTCCCAAAAGCATTTTGGCAAGGTCTGTCTCGACCTTTGACTGCTGTATCCGGCCTCCATTCGGCGTCGCGCATTTCGGGCCGGCTTCATGTTCTCCGCAAGCAAGCAGGCTAGGCAGCAATCAGTCGAGAAATGGCTCGGCCTTCATCGTCGCCGGCACCGGCACGCCGAGGCGCGCAAGCACCGTCGGCGCGAGCTGCAGCTGATCGAGCAGCGTATTGGCTTCCGGACCCTCGCCGGATCCGAAGTAGTAAAGTGCGAAATCCTGCATCTCCTCGTCGTGGCCGCCATGATGGCCGCGATCGGTCTGGCCATGATCGGCGGTGACGATCACCTCGTAGCCAGCCTGCCGCCAGCGCGGCAGGAAGCCGGCGAGCATGGCGTCCATTGCATAGACGGCATGATCCATCTCGTGGCAGTCATGGCCGAAGCGGTGGCCCATCGAGTCCAGAGTGCAGCTGTGCAGGATGCCGTAGTCGATGCCGTAGCGCCTGGTCAGCATGGTCAACGTCGCGAACAGGTCGACGTCGCTCGGCGTCATCTGGTTCCTGGCATTGTAGCCGGTCATGGTGTTGAACCGGCCGTGGCTGATCGGCCTGCCCGGCTGGTCGAACTCCATGTCCTCGACCAGGTCGAACGGATAGGCCCGGAAGAATTCGGACCAGTAGGAATGGGTGACCGCACCCGTCTTGCCGCCGGCTCGGCTGACTTCGGAAAAGATGTCCGGCTGTTCGACGCGAAACCGGTTCTCGTTCGACAGGACACCGTGCACTTGGGGCGGCACGCCGGTGTGGATCGAGGCATAGCAGGATGCCGAGGTCGACGGCAGGACGGAGCGCATTTTCCATACGCGCGCTTCGCCGGATTGCACCCAGCCTTCGAGATTGCCCATCAGCCGTCGCCAGTTCCGGTAAGGCACGCCGTCGAGGATGATGAGCAATAGTTTTGTGTTGAGCGCCAAGGGCGCCTCCATGCGGCTTAATCGGAAAAGTCAGGGCGGGCCTGCCGTTCAATCCACGCCCGGACAAGATCGTCGGGCGCAAAGGGCCGCTAGTTCCCCGCGCTGGCCATGCGCCGTCCTTTGATCGCCTTTTCCAGCCAGCCGATCTCCATTTCTGGCACCGACGACAGCAAAAGATCGGTGTAGGCATCGAAGGGTGGCGTCAGCACGGTGCTCTTGGCGCCGTAGCGCACCACTTCGCCGCGATACATCACCGCGATCGAATCGGCGATCGACTTCACTGTTGCGAGATCATGGGTGATGAACAGATAAGCGACGTTTTCCTCTTTCTGCAGCTCGAGCAGCAGCTCCAGTATGCCGTGGGCGACCAGCGGGTCGAGCGCTGAGGTCACCTCGTCGCAGATGATCAGCTTCGGTTTGGCGGCGAGCGAGCGGGCAATGCAGACGCGTTGCTTCTGGCCGCCCGAAAGCTCGGCCGGATAGCGGTCCACATAGCCTTTGCCCATTTCGATCTTGTCGAGCAGTTCGGCGACGCGTTTGTCGCGCTCGCGCCCGCGCATCCCAAAATAGAATTCCAGCGGCCGGCCGATGATAGTGCCGACCGTCTGCCGCGGGTTCATCGCCACATCGGCCATCTGGTAGATCATCTGCAGCTGGCGAAGATCCTCTTTCGGCCGGTCGGCAAGCCGGTTGGCGAGCGGACGCCCGTCGAAGGTGACGGTCCCCTGTTCGGGCGGCAAGAGGCCGGTGATGGCGCGCGCCAGCGTCGACTTGCCGGAACCGGACTCGCCGACCACAGCCAGCGTCTGGCCCGGGAAAATATCGACCGAGACGTTCTTCAGCACCTTGATGTGACTGCGGCCATAGGCGGCAGTGATGTTCTTGACCGACAGGAACGGGCGCGTGCCGGGCTTCTGCTCCTGGTGTTCGATCTCATGCACCGAAACCAGTGCGTTGGTGTATTCCTGGCGCGGCTCCTTGATGATCTGGCGCGTGCCGCCCCATTCGACCAGCCGGCCGTGGCGCAGCACCATGATCTCGTCCGAGACCTGGGCGACGACCGCAAGGTCATGGGTGATGTAGAGCGCCGCGACATGCGTGTCGCGGATGGCGTCCTTGATCGCCGCCAAGACGTCGATCTGCGTCGTCACGTCGAGCGCGGTGGTCGGCTCGTCGAAGACGATCAGGTCGGGCTCCGAGCACAGCGCCATTGCCGTCATCACGCGCTGCAGCTGACCGCCCGAGACCTGGTGGGGGAAGCGCTCGCCGATGCTTTCGGGGTTCGGCAGGCTGAGCTTCTTGAACAGCGCCACGGCGCGCTTTTCGGCTTCGGCCCGCGTCGCCGTGCCGTGCAGGAGTGCTGCCTCGACCACCTGGTCCATCAGCCTGTGCGCCGGATTGAAGGCCGCTGCCGCCGATTGCGCGACATAGCAGACCTCGCGGCCGCGCAATTTGCGGAACCCTTCGTTGCCGCCCTTCAGGATGTCGCGGCCATTGAGGATGACCTCGCCGCCGGTGATGCGCACGCCGCCGCGGCCGTAGCCCATCGACGACAGGCCGATGGTCGACTTGCCGGCGCCGGACTCGCCGATCAATCCGAGCACCTTGCCCTTTTCGAGCGTCAGCGAGACGTCGTGCACCAGCACGATGTTCTTCGGCGCCTCGCCCGGCGGATATACGGTGGCCTCGATGCGCAGATTGCGGATGTCGAGCAGCACGCCGGACTTCGGTTGCCCAGGCATCGGTTGCTTGTCAGCCATTACCCGCGTCCTCCCTTCAGGCTTGTCGTGCGGTTCAGCACCCAGTCGGCGACGAGATTGACTGAAATCGCCAGCGCTGCGATCGCCGCCGCCGGAATGAGGGCGGCGCCTATGCCGAAGACGATACCATCCTTGTTTTCCTTGACCATTCCGCCCCAATCGGCGTCCGGTGGCTGCACGCCAAGCCCGAGGAAGGACAGCGTCGACAGGAACAGCACGGCATAGATGAAGCGCAGGCCGAGTTCCGAAACCAGCGGCGACAGCGCATTGGGCAGGATTTCGCGGAAGATGATCCAGCCGCTGCCTTCGCCGCGCAATTTGGCCGCCTCGACGTAATCCATGACGTTGATGTCGACGGCGACCGCCCTCGACAGGCGGTAGACGCGGGTCGAATCCAGAACGCCCATGACCAGGATCAGCGTCACCAGATTGGATGGCAGCACCGAAAGCACGACAAGGGCCATGATCAGCGTCGGGATCGACATCAGGAGATCGACGAGACGCGACAGCAGCGTGTCGAACCAGCCGCCGAAAACCGCTGCCGAAAAGCCGAGAATGGCGCCGAGCGAGAACGACAGCGCGGTCGCCAGCACCGCGATGAAAAGGGTGATGCGGGCGCCGTAGATCATGCGCGACAACAGATCGCGGCCGAGATTGTCGGTGCCCAGCCAATGCGCCGCCGACATCGGTTCCCAAGGGACGTCGCTGACGATCTCGGCATTGCCGTGCGGCGCGATCCACGGCGCGAAAATCGCCGCCAGAACGAACAGCGCCGTCAGCACGATGCCGACCAACGCCGGGATGGGAATGCGTTTGATGACGAGCATACCCGACCCCTTCATTTCGGATGTCTGAGGCGCGGATTGGCGACGATCGCCGCTATGTCCGCGATGATGTTGAGGCTGATATAGACGGCGGCGAAGATCAGCCCGACCGCCTGCACCACCGGCACGTCACGCTTGGTGACGTGGTCGACGAGATATTGGCCCATACCCGGATAGACGAAGATGACTTCGACCACGACGACGCCGACGATGAGATAGGCGAGATTGAGCATGACGACGTTGATGATCGGCGCAATCGCATTGGGGAAGGCATGCCTGCGGATAACCGCGAAGGCCGAAAGCCCCTTGAGTTCGGCGGTTTCGACATAGGCCGACTGCATGACGTTGAGGATCGCGGCGCGCGTCATGCGCATCATATGGGCGAGCACCACCAGGGTCAGCGCCGCCGCCGGCAGTGCTATGGCCTGGATGCGTTCGCCGAACGGCATCCCGTCATAGACGGTGGAAATGGCGGGAAACCATTGATGTTGCACCGCGAAGAAAAAGACGAGCACATAGCCGACGAAGAATTCCGGGAAGGACGTCGAGGCCAGCGCCAGTCCCGAGATCAGCTTGTCGACCCAGCCATTGCGGTAGCGCACCGCGATCAGCCCGAGGATGATCGCCAGCGGCACCGCGACGACCGCCGCCCAGAAGGCGAGGAACAGCGTGTTCCACAGCCTTCCCTTGATAGAGGTTGCGATATCCTGACCGCTCGACATAGCCGTGCCGAGATCACCGGTCAGGATGCCGCCGAGCCAGCGAAAATAACGGATGTAAGCGGGATCATTGAGGCCGAGCTGCTCGCGCAGATTGGCGAGCGACTCCGGTGTCGCCGACTGCCCGAGAATGGCTTGCGCGACGTCGCCGGGCAGGATCTGGGTGCCGGCGAAGATCAGGACCGAAACGGCCAATAGAAGGATGATGCCCAGCGCAATGCGCTGGGCCACCAGTTTCACGATGGGTGAGGACATATCCGCAAGGCCGGGCTCAGGCTTCGAGCCAGCACTTCGCCAGTGCATATCCGTTCATCAACTCCTGATGCGGATCATCCACCCAGCCGGCAACCTTGGCGCCCGTCGCGTCGATGAACTGGTTGAACATCGGCAGGATCAGGCCGCCCTCGTCGCGCACCATTACGGCCATGTCGTGGTACATTGCCTTGCGCTTGGCCTCGTCGAGCTCGGCGCGGGCCGCCAGCACCATCTTGTCGAAATCCGGACGCTTGAACCGTGTGTCGTTCCAGTCGGCGGTCGACAGATAGGCGGTAGAGTACATCTGGTCCTGAGTCGAGCGGCCGCCCCAGTAGGAGGCGCAGAAGGGCTGCTTGTTCCAGACTTCCGACCAGTAGCCGTCGCCCGGTTCGCGCTTGATCTCCAGCTTGATGCCGGCCTTGGCCGCGCTTTGCTGGAACAGCTGTGCGGCGTCGACGGCACCGGGGAAGGCGACGTCCGACGTCCGGAGCAGGACGGCACCGTCATGGCCCGATTTCTTGTAGTGGAACTTGGCCTTGTCGGGATCGTATTTGCGCTGCTCGATCTCGGTGAATAGCGGGTACGATGCATTGATCGGGAAGTCGTTGCCGAGCGAGCCATAGCCACGCAGCACCTTGTTCAGCATTTCCTCGCGGTCGATCGCCAGCTTCAACGCCATCCGCAAGTCGTTGTTGTCGAACGGCGCGGTGTCGCAGTGCATGATGAAGACGTAGTGGCCGGGTCCAGAATGGTTGCGGATGGTGACGCCGGGCACGCGCTTGATCAGGTCGACGATCTTCGGCTCGACGCGGTTGATCATGTGGACCTGGCCGCCCTGCAGCGCCGCCGTACGCGCCGTGGCGTCGTTGATGACGATGATCTCTATCTGGTCGGCATGGCCCATCTTGTCGCCCTGCCAGTAATTGGCGAAGCGCTCGCCGCCGTGGCGCACGCCGGGCTCGTTGGTGGTGACCTTGTAAGGACCCGCCGAGATACCGGCATCGGCCTTGTCCTTGCCGCCGTTCGGCTGGATGATCAGGTGATAGTCGCTAAGCAGATAGGGCAAGTCGGCGTTTGGCTCCTTCAGCGTCAGCACCACTTCCTTGCCGCTGGCCTTGATGCTCTCGATGCCTTTCATGTAACCGAGCGCGCCGGACTTCGACTTCTCGTCCGAATGGCGTTCGAGGGTGGCGGCCACGTCCTCTGCGGTCACCTTCTTGCCGTTGTGGAACTCGACGCCATCGCGGATCTTCAGCGTCCAGGTCTTGGCGTCGTCCGACGAGCCGATCTCCTCGGCAATGCGGTTCTCGAGCTTGCCTTCGGGAGACAGTTCGACGATCAGTTCGCCCCACATCTTGCCGAAGGCGAACGGCACCTGCGTCATGAACAGCGCCGGATCGAGGCTGTTGGTGGATTCGCCACCGACCAGGCCGGCCTTGAGCGTGCCGCCCTTGACCGGACCCGCCGCGCGGGAAGCGCTGGAAAGCAGCGAATTGGCGAAGGTTGCGGTGACGCCGAGCGCTGCCGCCCGGCCGAGAAAATCGCGACGGCTCAGCTTGCCGGACGCAACGCGCCGGCTCAGATATTCCAGTTCGTTCGACATGTTAAGTTCCTCACTCTGTTGGTCCGACCTTATGGTCGTTTTTTCTCATTTCGATCGGGAGAATAATGACCGTAAGGGAAAGCGGTAAGCAAGACCGAATGCGACATGCCGTGGCGTAAATCGTGCGTCGCAATTGGACCAATCGCGATAAGCGCTCAAAGCAGTGCGCGCGGGATTTTCTCCTCGAAGTTGCGCTCGAAGACCAGTTTCTCGCCTTCATAGGCTTCAATTCTGGCGCTAACCATGAAGCTTTGCGAGTCGGAGCGCATTTCGGCGAAGGTTTCGGTGCGCACCGACCATCCATTTCGCGACAGCGTCTGGGTCCAATGCGTCTTGCCCGACGCTGACAGCGGATTGTCGGGATGGATCGACCATGTCTCTCTGGCGACGCTCCCATTGGCGAGGCCATGCTCCAGGTCGCGCACCTCACCAAAATCATCGACGATGGAAAGCGTGATCATTCCGGTCTTTTCGTCGCGGTCGACATGACGCTCGGAATTGGCGGCGCGGACCGTTTCGGTTGCCCAGGGCGTGGCGCCTTCGGGGGCGGGGAAGGTGACCTCGTCGCCTGTCAACGGCGGGCGCAGCGGCAGCATCAACGCCGCGGCCGACAATTCCAGCCGGACCGGCTCCGGCGACGGCCAGATCATCGGCCAATAACTGTTGGAGATGGCAACACGCAAGCGGTGGCCGGCCGGCACGCGATAGGCGCATTGGTCGAGCACCACCCGGGCGCTGACGGTTTCGCCGGGCACCAGCGCTTCGGGAAATTCATGCGAGTTGCGATGCGTCAGGTTGAGCACGCCGTAGGAGATCAGCTCCGACGCTCCGTCCGGATGGACGTCGCACAGCCGAACCGCGATGTTCGCCTGGCGCCGGTCCGACGAGACCCTGACCACAACTTCGGGAGCACCGACGATGTCAACCGCTTCGGTCAGCACCGGATGGTCGAAGCACACCGACAGTGCATCGTCGGGGCGCTGGTCACCCGGCAGTTCCGGGCCGAAGGTGAAGGGGAAATATTCGCCACCGGCAAGGCCGCAGCTTTGCGGCGAAGCGACGATAGCGTGGTTGCCTTCAGCGATAAGCTCAACTTCTTGCGTCTTGATGTTGGGTGACGGCCATTCTGATTCAGCGACCCAGCGGCCCGGCCGCTCGGGATGCCAGCGCGCCGGACGCACGCTGTCCATGACATAGGCGCGGTAGGCGGGGTCGGCCTCGACGCCGGTGTCGATGTCCTTGAGCCAGCGATCCCACCAGCGCAAGGCCTCCTGCAGGAAGCCGATGCGCGGTTCGGGCGCGGCATAATGCGGGTATTTGTGGATCCAGGGGCCGACGATGCCCTTGACCGGCGCCTCGATATTGGCGGCGAGATGGGAAATCGTATTGCGATAGCCGTCATGCCAGCCGCCGATCGACAGCACGGCGGCGTGGATGGCGGGATAGTCCTCGCAGATCGAGCCGCGCTTCCAATAGGCGTCGCGGTGCTGGTGCTTCAGCCACAGCGGCGCCAGGAAGGGCTGGTTCTCCAGCCGGGTCAGCCACAGGTCGCGCCATCTGTTGTCGCCGGCCAGCAACGGATCCGGCGGTCGCGACGAATAGGACAGCATGGTCGAGGCCCAGCCGAAATTCTCGATCAGCAGGCAGCCGCCCTTGTAATGGATGTCGTCGGCATAGCGGTCGACCGTCGAACAGAGACTGATGACCGCCTTCAGCGCCGCCGGCTGCTTGGCTGCTACCTGCAGGCAATTGAAGCCGCCCCACGAAATGCCCATCATACCGACATTGCCGTTGCACCAGGGCTGGGCCGCAGCCCAAGCGATGACATCGCAGGCGTCCTGCAGCTCTTGCTCGGAATATTCGTCGTCCATCAGCCCTTCGGAATCGCCATTGCCGCGCATGTCGACGCGGATCGAGGCGTAGCCATGGCCAGCGAAATAAGGATGCGTCAGCTGATCGCGATAGATCGTGCCGTCGCGCTTGCGGTAGGGCAGGTGCTCGAGGATCGCCGGCACTGGATCGTCGGCAGCATCGGCCGGCATCCACACCCGCGCCGATAGCCGGCAGCCGTCCGGCATGACGATCCCCATGTCCGGAAATTCAACGACCTTGCGGGGAAATTCAGTGACGGTTTTCATGCGGCCACATGATGGAGCCGCTGCCGATGCGTCGTGGGCCAGCCAACGAATTCGGCTGGTCAATCCGCGTCAACTCAGCGGAATGTCGTTGTCGGCCTTGCCAGCCTGGTAGGCGCCGGACAGTTCGTCGTAGCGCGCGGAGATTTTGCCGATCCGCGTTTCCAGTCGCAGGCGCTCGATCTCGGGCAGCGACCGCACCAATTTGCGGATCGAGAGGCTCTTCCAATAGGCGTTCTCGGCATTGTAGCCGCCGGGGTCGAGGGTGAAGACCTCCTTCAGGATCTTCAGATCGTGCGGGATGTCGAAGCTGTCGCGCGAATCCTCGTGGCTGAACAGATAGTAGAAATTGTCGAAGCCGGTCCAGGTGATCGCCGACAGGCAGAGCGAGCAAGGTTCGTGAGTGGCAAGAAAGATCGCATCCCTGGTATCGACGCGCTCGGCCTTCGGCATTTCGTAGAAGCGCTTCAGGCAATGCACCTCGCCGTGCCAGAGCGGGTTTTCTGTCTCATTGTTGGTTTCGGCCAGCACCAGCGAACGGTCGTCCTTGCGCAGGATCGCCGCGCCGAACAACTTGTTGCCATGCGCGACGCCTTCGACGGTCTTCGGCACGATGTCGTGCTCGATGACGTCGAGCAGGCGGTCGATCAGCGAAATGTCGGTCATCATCGGCTCCCATCGGGAAGATCGATCTCGTAGGCGTGCGAGAAATGGCACTCTTCGAGATTGGAGCCGTCGCCGCCACGATCGACGATCAGGAAGTCCTGCGGCTCGCCGATCGGCGTCAGCACGCCGTGCCACAAATTGCGCGGATAGTTGACACCTTGCCCGGGCGCAGTGATGAAGGCATGCGGCTCGCCCGGGCCTTCCTCGCCATCATGGCAGACGACGACTAGGAACGGCCGTGGTGACAGCGGGATGAAGGCCTGGCTGCCGAACGGATGGCGCTCCACCATGGTAAGCTTCAACGGCAGCTCATAGGGCGTGCCACGCACCATCGAGATCAGCACGCGCGCATTCGGCCCTCGTGCTTCCGCGGTGGCGAGGTCGTGGTAGCGCTCGGCCTTGCCGTCATTGATCGGATAATGGTTGTCGCCGCCCATATCGATAACGTCGCCGAATTCGGCGAAATTCTCGCGGGTCAGCGGCCGCGCGACGATGCGGGTCATGGTGTAGGTCTCGCGACGCCGGCGCTGCCAAGCTTGGCGTGGCGGTTGACGTCCTTGTAGAGGAGATAGCGGAATTTGCCTGGGCCGCCGGCATAACAAGCCTGCGGGCAGAAGGCGCGCAGCCACATATAGTCGCCAGCCTCGACTTCTACCCAGTCCTGGTTGAGACGATAGACCGCCTTGCCCTCCAGCACATAGAGCCCGTGCTCCATGACATGCGTTTCGGCGAAGGGAATGACCGCGCCCGGCTCGAGCGTGACGATGGTGACATGCATGTCGTGCCGCATGTCTTCAGGATCGACGAAGCGCGTCGTCGCCCATCGGCCTTCGGTACCCGGCATCGGGCTCGGCGCGATGTCGTGTTCGTTGGCGAAGAACGTTTGCGGCGTATCGATGCCGTCGACCGCATCATAAGCCTTGCGGATCCAGTGGAAGCGGACGGCGGCGCCGCTCTCATTGCGCACCGTCCACCCGCTCGCCGGCGGCAGGAAGGCAAAGCCGCCCGGCCTCAAGCTATGTTTCTTGCCGACAAGCGAAACGCTTAGCTCGCCTTCGACCACGAACAGCGCACCTTCAGCGGCGACGTCAAGCTCAGGGCGGTCGCTGCCGCCGCCAGGCGCGAGCTCGACGATATATTGCGAAAACGTCTCGGCAAAACCCGACAGCGGCCGCGACAGCACCCAGACGCGTGTCCCATCCCAGAACGGCAAGGCGCTGGTGACGATGTCCTGCATCACGCCTTTGGGGATGACGGCATAGGCCTGCGTGAATACGGCGCGGCCGGTCAGCAATTCGCTCTGGCCGGGATGTCCGCCCTGCGGCGCATAATAGGTTCGCTCGGCCATTTTCATCATATCCATAAATTCAAGCCTGTTGCGGAAGCCAGGGCCCATCGCGGCAGCCAAAGCCTATTGCGGAAGCATGTCCTTGAGACGAAGCAGCGCGATGCGCTCGACCTGTCTGCAGGCGGTTTCGAATTCGACATCGTGGCTGTTGCCAATACGCGCCTCGAACTCGGCCAGGATCTCCCCCTTGGTCTTGCCTTTCACCGCAATAATGAAGGGGAAACCGAAACTGGTGACGTAGGCGGCATTGAGTTTTGCGAACAGCTCGCGCTCCTTGTCGGTCAGCGCGTCGAGCCCGGCCGAAGCCTGTTCCCTCGACGATTCCGCCGTCAGCCGCCTGGCCTGCGCCAGTTTTCCGGCAAGATCGGGGTGGGCATTGAGCACGGAAAGCCGCTCGGCCTCGCTCGCCGCGCGAAAGACGCGGCAGAGCGCATTGTGCAGCCCGCCGGCACTGTCATGCGCCGGGCCGAGCTCCAGCTCATAGGCGCGCTCGGCAATCCACGGCGAATGCTCGAACACGCCGCCGAATGCCTGGACGAAGGCCTCGAATTCCATTTTCGACGGGCGCAGCGCCGGCAGCCGGAACGGATGCGTCTCCTGCCAGTGTTTTGCAATGTCGATGCGCCGTGCCAGCCAGACCTTGTCGTGCGATTTGACGTAGTCGATGAAGCGCTTCAGTGCCGCGACCCGGCCCGGCCGCCCAACCAGGCGGCAGTGCAGGCCGATATTCATCATGCGCGGCCGCCCTGCCTTGCCCTCGGCATAGAGCGTGTCGAAACTATCCCTGAGATAGGCAAAGAACTGGTCGCCCGAGTTGAAGCCCTGCGGCGTGGCAAAGCGCATGTCGTTGGCGTCGAGCGTATAGGGGATGACCAGCTGCGGCTTCGCCGACCCGTCCGGTGCCGCATGCTCGAACCAGTAAGGGAGTTCGTCGTCATAGGTGTCCGACACATAGTCGAAGCCGCCCTCCTCCGCCGCCAGCCGCACCGTGTTGATCGAGGTGCGGCCGGTGTACCACCCGGTCGGCCGCGCACCTGTGACCTCATAATGCAGCCGGATCGCCGCTTCCATGTCGCGGCGCTCGTCTTCTGGCGCGTGGTCGCGGTAGTCGATCCATTTCAGTCCGTGCGAGGCGATCTCCCAGCCGGCCTCCTGCATCGCCGCAACCTGATCGGGCGAACGCGCCAGGGCGGTGGCGACGCCGTAACAGGTGATCGGCACTTGCGCCTCGCTGAACAGGCGCAGCAATCGCCAGAAGCCGGCGCGGGCGCCGTATTCGTAGATCGATTCCATGTTCCAGTGACGCTGGCCGGGCCAGGGCGCGGCGCCGACGATCTCCGACAGGAAAGCCTCCGAAGCCTTGTCGCCGTGCAGGACGCAATTCTCGCCGCCCTCCTCGTAATTGACGACGAACTGCACCGCGACATGCGCCCCGCCGGGCCATTTCGGATCGGGCGGATTGGCTCCGTAGCCGCGCATATCTCGTTCGTAACGCATTCTCGCTCCTGCCGGAAAGTGTGATCAGGATAGTCGAAAGGAGTGTCTGCGCATTCCCCCGAAATTTTTGAAAGTGTTTTTGTCGCGCTCCGCTCGACCGGGACTTATGCATCGCCTTTAATTGGCGCACAATTCATGAATAGTGTTCGACTGTGCAGGGAATGGAGCAGCCAGTGGCGGAAACGTCGAAAGCCGAAGGCGGGCGCCTGACGACCCACGTCCTCGACACCGCAGCCGGCAAGCCGGCGGCCGGTCTGTCGATCGAACTCTATCATCTTGACGGTCAGGCCCGGACGCATCTGAAGACGGTCGTCACCAATGATGACGGCCGTTGCGATGCTCCGCTGCTTGCTGGCGCGGAATTCCGTACCGGCGAATACGAGCTGATCTTTGCGGCCGGCGATTATCTGCGCCGGCAAGGGACAAAACTGCCAGAACCGGCCTTCCTCGACCATGTGCCGATCCGCTTCGGCATGGCCGAGCCGACGCACTATCATGTGCCGCTGCTTCTGTCGCCGTACGGTTATTCGACTTACCGGGGAAGCTGAGATGGCCGGGATCAAGACACGCAACGAAATCCGCTTCATCCTCAATGGCGAGGACGTCGCGCTCGGCACGGTTGCACCCGACCAGACACTGCTCGATTGGCTGCGGCTCGACCGCTCGCTGCGCGGCACCAAGGAAGGTTGCGCCGAGGGCGACTGCGGCGCCTGCACGGTGCTGGTCGGCAGGCTCTCCGGTGGAACACTGGTCTATGAAAGCGTCAATGCCTGCATCCGTTTCCTTGGCTCGCTGGACGGCACGCATGTCGTGACCGTCGAGCATTTGCGCGGCGACGCAGGAAAACTGCACCCCGTGCAGCAGGCGATGGTCGATTTCCACGGCTCGCAATGCGGCTTCTGCACGCCGGGTTTCGTCATGTCGCTTTATGCGCTGTGGATGCGGTCGCCGGAGCCGTCGGACGCCGCCATTGAAAAGGCGCTGCAAGGCAATCTCTGCCGCTGCACCGGCTACGAGGCGATCATGCGCGCCGCACGTGCCATCTCCAGCTACGGCAAGGCTGCCAAGGACCCGCTGGCGGCGGAGCGCAAGGCAGTCACGGCCAAGCTGGAAGCGATGAAGGACGGTTCGCGCATCGAGATCGGCTCCGGCAATAAGCGGCTGATCGTGCCGGCCAATGCTGACGATCTGGCCAGCGTGCTGGTCAAGGAGCCGGGCGCCACTATCGTCGCGGGTTCGACCGATGTCGGCCTTTGGGTTACCAAGCACATGCGCGATATTGCGCCGGCGGTTTTCATCGGCAATCTCGACGGTCTGTGCGGGATTTCCGAGGACAAGGGCGTCATCTCGATCGGCGCCGGTGTCACCTATAGCGAAGCCTTCGCGACGCTGGCGAAGCGCATCCCGGCGCTCGGCCCGCTGTTCGACCGCATCGGCGGCGACCAGGTGCGCAACATGGGCACCATCGGCGGCAATATCGCCAATGGCTCGCCGATCGGCGACACGCCGCCGCCGTTGATCGCACTCGGTGCCCGCCTGACGCTGCGCCGCGGCGACAAGCGGCGGACGATCCCGCTCGAGGAGTTTTTCATCGCCTATGGCAAGCAGGACCGGCAGCCCGGCGAATTCGTCGAGGCCGTGCATGTTCCGGTGCCGGGCAGCGAGACGAAATTTGCCGTCTACAAGATCACCAAGCGCCGCGACGAAGACATAACAGCAGCGCTAGGCGCGTTTTTCCTGAAGCTCGCCGGTGATGGCAAGGTGGCGGGCGTGCGCATCGCCTATGGCGGCATGGCGGCAACGCCGAAGCGAGCCTTTGGCGTCGAAAAGGCATTGCTTGGCAAGCCCTGGACGGAAGCGACGGTGGAGGCGGCGATGGCCGCGTACTCCGGCGATTTCACCCCGCTGACCGACATGCGGGCAAGCGCCGAATACCGGGCGCTGGCGGCGCGCAACCTGCTGCTGCGCTTCTTTGCCGAAACCACCGGTACCCGGGCGCCGATCCAGGTATCACGGCACGAGGCGGCATGATGAACAAGCACGCCACCCCAAACCTGAAGGCGCAAAAAATCGCCGGCGGCGTCGCAACCGACCAGCGCCATGATTCCGCGCACAAGCATGTCAGTGGCACGGCCGTCTATATCGACGACATGCCGGAACCGGCCGGCACGCTGCACGGCTGCCTTGGGCTTTCGACGGCGACGCATGCCACCATCACCAGCATGGACCTTTCGGCGGTGCGCGCCGCACCCGGCGTCATCGATGTGCTGACGGCGAGCGACGTGCCAGGCGAGAACGACATTTCGCCGACCGGCCGTCACGACGAGCCGGTGCTGGCCGACGGCAAGGTGCAATTTTTCGGTCAGCCGATCTTCTGCGTCATCGCTGAAACCCGCGAGCAGGCGCGCCGTGCAACGAGGCTGGCCAAGGTCGAATACAAGGAATTGCCGTTCGTCGCCGATGTCGCCGAGCTCGATCCCCGGAAAGACAAGCTGGTCACGCCGCCGCTGACGTTGAAGCGGGGTGATGCAGCGGCTGCGATCAATGCGGCGCCGCGCCGGCTGAAGGGAAAAATGCGCATCGGTGGCCAGGAGCATTTCTATCTCGAAGGCCATATCGCCTTGGCCATTCCTGGCGAGGACCACGACGTCACCATCTATTCCTCGACCCAGCACCCGAGCGAAATCCAGCACATGGTCAGCCACGCGCTCGGTGTGCCGAGCCACGCGGTGACGGTGGAAATCCGCCGGATGGGCGGCGCTTTCGGTGGCAAGGAAACGCAAGGCAATCAGTTTGCGGCATTGGCTGCTGTCGCCGCGAAGAAACATCATCGGGCCGTGAAAATCCGGCCCGACCGCGACGACGACATGATCGCCACCGGCAAACGCCACGATTTCCTCGTCGACTACGAGGTCGGCTTCGACGACGAGGGCAATATTCTGGGCGTAGATTTCATGTTCGCGGCGCGCTGCGGCTTCTCGGCCGACCTCTCCGGCCCGGTCACCGACCGCGCCCTGTTCCATTGCGACAACACCTATTTCTGGCCGGCGGTGCACGCGCAATCGGCGCCGCTCTACACCAATACCGTATCGAACACCGCCTTTCGCGGCTTCGGCGGTCCGCAAGGCATGGTCGGCGCCGAGCGCGTCATCGACGAAGTCGCGTTTGCCGTCGGCAAGGACCCGCTCGAAATCCGCAAGAAGAATTTCTACGGCACCAGCGACCGCAACATCACGCCCTACCACCAGACGGTCGAGGACAACATCATCCAGCGCATCGTCGCCGAGCTGGAGGCGAGTTCCGACTATGCGAGGCGCCGCCGCACCATCGATGCTTTCAATGCCAACAGCCGCTTCATCAAGCGCGGACTGGCGCTGACGCCGGTCAAGTTCGGCATCTCGTTCACCGCCACTCATTACAACCAGGCCGGCGCGCTGGTGCATGTCTATACCGACGGTTCGGTGCATCTGAACCACGGCGGCACCGAGATGGGGCAGGGCCTCTATGTCAAGGTGGCGCAGGTCGTGGCGGAAGAGTTCCAGATCGACCTCGATCAGGTCAAGATCACCGCGACGACGACCGGCAAGGTGCCGAATACCTCGGCCACCGCCGCGTCTTCCGGCTCCGACCTCAACGGCATGGCGGCGCAGAATGCCGCCCGCCAGATCAAGGACCGGTTGATCAATTTCGCCGTCGAGAGATACCAGGTGCCGCGCGATCAGGTGCTGTTCTTGCCCAACCGCGTGCGCATCGGCAACCAGGAGATCGCCTTCGCCGATCTCGTCAGGCAGGCCTATATGGCGCGCATCCAGCTTTCGGCGGCGGGTTTCTACAAGACGCCGAAAATCCATTGGGACCGCGACAAGGGCGAGGGCCATCCCTTCTATTATTTCGCCTATGGCGCCGCGTGCTCGGAAGTCTCTGTCGATACGCTGACCGGCGAATATATAGTCGAGCGCACCGACATCCTGCACGAAACCGGCCGCTCGCTGAATCGCGCCATCGACCTCGGCCAGATCGAGGGCGGTTTCATCCAGGGTATGGGTTGGCTGACGACGGAGGAACTGTGGTGGGACGACAAGGGGCGGCTGCGCACCCACGCGCCGTCGACCTACAAGATCCCGCTCGCGTCGGACCGGCCGAAGATTTTTAACGTGACTTTGGCCGCCTGGGCGCAAGCGGGCGAGCCGACGGTGCACCGCTCCAAGGCGGTCGGCGAGCCGCCCTTTCCGCTCGCAATGTCGGTGCTGCATGCCCTATCGGACGCTGTGGCGAGCGTTGCCGGCCACAAGATCTGCCCGCGCCTCGACCCGCCGGCCACGCCGGAGCGTGTGCTGATGGCGATCGAACGGCTGAAGCGGGAAGCCAGGACCGGCACTTGAATCCCGGAAAACGTGCAATTCAGGCCGAAAAACGCTATATTTCCCAATAGGGAACGCGAATGATGGACGCGAAAGTGCAGAGCCTGAAAGCCTTTCTTGCCGGTGCCGGCCAGGTCGCCTTGGTTGAGGTGGCCGGGACAAAAGGTTCGACGCCGCGCGAAACGGGTGCCTTCATGCTCGTCTCAGGATCGGCCACTTTCGGCACGATCGGCGGCGGCCAGCTCGAATATATGGCGATCGACAAAGCGCGGCAGATGCTTTTCTCCCCCCTTGAGGGGGACATGGCCGCGGAGCGGCCAGAGGGGGTCGTCTCAGAAGGTACCGCCAGCGCGTCGAGCACTGCCGCGGCGACCCCACCCGGCGGCTTCGCCGCCACCCTCCCCTCAAGAGGGAGGGATATCCGCGCCACGCTCGACATCGCGCTCGGGCCGGAGATCGGCCAATGCTGCGGCGGCAGGGTCGAGCTGCTGATCCGGCTGGTCAACGCCGCGCATGAGGCCAAGCTTGTTGCGGAGGCGGAGGCCGAGGAGGCGCAACTGCCGCATGTCTACATCTTCGGCGGCGGCCATGTCGGCCATGCGCTGGCCTCGGCGGTGGCTTTGCTGCCGGTACGTGTCGTCGTTGTCGAGACGCGAGCCGAGGCGCTGGGGGGCATGCCGGATACGGTCGAAACCAAGCTGACGCCGATGCCTGAGGCAATGGTGCGCGAAGCCCCGGCTGGATCCGCCTTCGTCGTCCTTACCCACGACCATGCGCTGGACTTCCTGATCGTCGCCGAGGCGCTGAAACGCCGCGATGCCGCCTATGTCGGCATGATCGGCTCCAGAACCAAGAAGGCGACGTTCCGGAACTGGTTCCTGAAATCGGCGGACGGAGGCGAGGCGGAATTTGCCCGCCTCGTCTCGCCGATCGGCGGCGGTGCCGTCAAGGACAAGCGCCCGCAAGTGATCGCCGCACTCGCCGCAGCCGAAATCATGACGGCGTTGGCGGCCCACGGGATAACACCGGCAGCTCCGTCCAAAGCCCGTCGCGGCAAGGCGATGGCCGGCTGACGTTCCTTCTATTCCTTCTCCTGCGTGTGCGCCTCCAGGAACCACAGCAATTTGTCGAGCGAGCGCGAATAGGCGGTGAAGATGTCGGCGGTGTCGGCGTCACCCGCGCCAGCCGCTTCGTCGATTGCCGCGCGTGCCCGCTTGGCGGTTGCGGCATACCGGTCGATCAGCGCCGCCAGGTGATCCCGGGTCTTGTGGATGTCGGTCGGATAGGCCTCGAGCATAGTCGCCTTCGAGACCTCCTGCGAGGTGCCGAGCGCCGTGCCGCCGAGCTGTACGGCGCGCTCGGCAATGGTGTCGACATGGCCGTCGATCTCCTCGCGGAACGTGTCGAGCATCTCGTGAATGGCGATGAATTGCGGTCCCTTGACGTTCCAGTGCGCCTGCTTGGTGATCAAGGCCAGATCGATGGCGTCGGCGAGGCGGGCATTGAGAAGGTCGATACACTCTTTCTTGGCATTGGATTGCAGGTCGTTGCGGGTGGCGATGGCATCCATGATCGGCTCCTGTGGCGGTGCGTCCGCGTGGTTTGAAGAGGGCGAAGTTTGGGATGGTCAAATCGAATATGCGCGCAGACGCCCTCATCGCCGCGGCACAGCATCCCAAAACGGCGATCTCCGACTTTCGTTCCGCTCGTCGTTTACGCCGGCCTTTTCAAGCCCAGATGGTCGCGCAGCGTGCTGCCTTCATAATCCTTCCGGAACAGCCCGCGCCGCTGCAGCTCCGGCACGACGAGTGTGGCAAAGGCATCGAGTTCGCCGGGAAAATAGGATGGCATGACGTTGAAACCGTCTGCCGCGCCGCCCTCGAAGCGTGCCTCGAGCTCGTCGGCGATCTGGGCCGGCGTTCCGACGACGCGCCAATGGCCGCGCGCGCCGGCGAAATGACGGGCAAGCTGGCGAATGGACAGCTTGTTGCGGCGTGATTGCTCGATGACCAGCGCCTGCCGGCTCTGCATGCCTTCGCTGGCCGGCAGCTCGGGCAGCGGTCCGTCGATGGGATAGCGCGCGAGATCGGATATGCTGAGATAGCTGGAAAGCAGCGCGACTCCGACATCGTCCGGTATCAGCTCCTGCAGTTCATCATGTTTTGCCCGGGCTTCCGCTTCGCTTGCCGCGACGACCGGCGCGACACCGGGCATGATCTTGACGTCCTCCGGCTCGCGCCCATGGGCCGCCAGCCGTCCCTTGAGGTCGTCGTAGAAGGCCTTCGCCTCCTCGAATGTCTGCGCCGCCGTGAACACCACGTCGGCGGTCCGGGCGGCGAGATCGCGGCCCTCGTCCGACGCTCCTGCCTGAACCATGACCGGCGCACCTTGTGGCGAGCGCGGCAGATCGAGCGGGTCGCGCACCGAAAAACTTCTGCCTTCGTGTCCACCCTGGCCTCGCCAAAGGCCGGTAACCACGGCAGCGAATTCGCGCGCGCGTTCGTAACGGTCCGCATGTGGGCGCAGTCCGGTCGAGCCGAAATTGGCGGCCTCGATCTGGCTCGCCGAAGTGACGAGGTTCCAGCCGGCTCGGCCACCGCTCAGATGGTCGAGCGACAGGAAGGTCCGCGCCAGTCCGTAAGGCTCGTTATAGCTCGTCGACGCCGTGGAGACGAGGCCGATGCGCTCCGTCTGGACGGCGAGCGCGGCAAGCAGGCTGATCGGCTCGAAGCCGATCGAGCGCGACGTTTGGCTGGCGATGTCGACATTGGCCTCGCGCACGCCGGCGGCGTCCTCGCAGAAGATCATGTCGAACTTGGCTGCTTCCGCCGTCCGCGCCAGCTGGACGTAGTGGTCGATGTCTATGCCGGCCGTGACATGCGCCTGCGGGTGGCGCCAGGCGGCGATATGGTGGCCCGTCGCCCACAGGAAGGCGCCGAGCTTCATCTGGCCTCGACCGGCGCTCATTGCCGATCCTGACCTGCAAGCCCGAGATGGGCACGCAGTGTCGCCGCGCTGTAGCCCGACCGGACAAGGCCGCGGCGGCGAAGCTCCGGCAGCACGAGACCGACGAAATCGTCGAGCGCCGACGTGAGCGGCGTGGCGATGTTGAAACCGTCGCAGGCTTTCGAGCGAAAGCACTCTTCGAGCCTGTCCGCAAACAGGTCCGGTGCGGCGGTTATTTCGGCGCTGACGGTAACGTTCATCAGCACTTTCAGCGCCTCCGGCCCGCGCCCGAAGGCAAGCGCACGGCGCTTCAGATCGCCAGCCTTCGCCGGCCCGATCGATGGCTCATCCAGCAGGACGACATCGGCGCTGCGGGCGGCGATAGCCATGTCGGGCTCGGACAGGCCGGACACGACCAGCACCGGCGTGTCCTGCGGCGACCGCGCCACGTTGAGCGGCCCGCGCACGGAAAAATATTCGCCCTTGTGGTCGAGAACGTGCATCTTCTCGGGATCGAAGAAGCGGCCGCCAACTTTGTCGAACAGCAGCACGTCTGCGTCCCAGCCGTTCCACAGGCCTTGCACGATGCCGATGAATTCATCGGCGCGCAGGCGGAAATCGTCGCCGGAAAACCCTTCCGGTCGGCTGAAATTGGCCGCCTCGCGCGGGTCGGGCATCATACTCGCGTTCCAGCCGGCGCGGCCATGGCTGATAATATCGAGCGAAGCGAAACGGCGCGCGAGATTGTAGGGCTGGTGGGCGACCGTCGAGGCCGCGGCGACGAGGCCGATCCTGCTTGTCACCGTCGCCAGGGCCGCCGCCAAGGTCGTTGCTTCGAAGCGCATTTGCCGGTTCAGCCCGCCTGCAACCGGCGCGGAATCGCCGAGCAACACCATGTCCAGACCGGCCGCTTCGGCTTCTTGCACGAACCGCATCAGCAGACTGAAGTCCGGGCCGGCGTCGGGCGGATGGGAAGGGGCGGCTTCCGGAGACAGTGAAACGGCGAGACACATTGTGGCGCCGTTGGCCATCGCTTTTCCCTGTTGAGCGAAATTCCTTGGGAATTATCTCGTCGGCTGGACGGAAAGCAACCGGCCAGCCGACGATCATTTGCCGGCCAGAATATCCCTGATCAGCCGCTGGCAGCGCTCCGCCATGAAATCGAGCAGCAGCCGCACCTTCGGATCCTGCAGCTTCTTATGCGGGTAGACGGCGGCGAACTGCACCGGCGTCGGCGGCGTGTTGCTCAGGATCACCTTCAGCCGGTGGTCGCGGATAAAGGGCTCGACCTCGAAGCGCGGCTTGTTGATGATGCCGCGGCCGGACAGCGCCCAGCCGGTCAGCACGTCGCCATCATCGGTATCGTAGGGGCCGTGCACCTCGAACTTTTGCGGGCCGTTCGGCGTCTGCAGCGTCCACACATATTCGCGCGCGCCGGAATAGCGCAGCATCAGGCAATCGTGTTTCTTGCCGATCAACTCCTGCGGCTCGGTCGGCTCGCCGCGCACTTCCAGATATTGCGGAGCCGCTACCAGCACGCGCTCGCATTCCATGATGCCGCGCATCCTGAGGCTGGAATCCTCGATGATGCCCAGCCGGAACGCAACGTCGATTCCTTCCTTCATGATATCGACATTGTGATCGGAAAGCCGGAGCCGCACCTCGATATCTGGGTACCTGTCGTGGAAATCCGGGATGCCGGATGCCACCAGCCGCCGCCCGAGGCCGAGCGGCGCTGTCACCTTTATGGTGCCGCGCGGCTGGCCGGATAACGCGCTCACCGCCGCTTCCGCCTCGGTGACCGCCTCCAGCACCTGCTTGGCGCCGGAGTAGAACACCGTGCCGTGCTCGGTCGGCATCAATTGCCGCGTCGTACGGTTGAACAGCCTGACGCCCAGGTGCTTCTCGAGCTCCTTGATCCGGTTGGAAGCGACCGCCGGCGAAATGCGCATGTCGCGCCCAGCCGCCGACAAATTGCCAAGTTCGACGACGCGGACAAAAACGGCGATGTTATCGAGATAGGCCATGCGGCTTCCGTGGCTCTCATGTGGCTGCGTATGATCAACCTAGTATTTTCCAATTTTTTTTGAAAGTCATCGTGCGTCTCGGCCCTTTCCGTTTGCGCTCCAGTCCGTAAAGTCAGTGGGTCGGCAGGGATGATTTTTCATGATGGATTTCGCGATATTCTGGGATTGGCTGAGTTTCGCCGTGCGCTGGCTGCACGTCGTCACCGGTATCGCCTGGATTGGGTCGTCCTTTTATTTCGTCGCGCTCGACCTCGGCCTGCGCCAGCGTCCGGGCATGCCCGCCGGAGCCTTCGGCGAGGAATGGCAGGTGCATGGCGGCGGCTTCTACCATGTGCAGAAATATCTGGTGGCACCGGCTGAAATGCCCGAGCACCTGACCTGGTTCAAATGGGAATCCTACGCCACCTGGCTGTCAGGCTTCGCCATGCTGTGCGTCGTCTACTATGCCGGGGCGGACCTGTTCCTGATCGATCCCAATGTGCTCGCCATGTCGGTGCCTACAGGCATCTTGCTGTCGCTGGCGACGATCGGCGTCGGCTGGGTGGTCTACGATCTCTTGTGCCGTTCGCCGCTCGGCAACAGCGACACCGGTCTGATGCTGGTGCTCTACGGCGTGCTGGTGTTCATGGCCTGGGGACTGACCCACTTGTTCACCGGCCGCGCCGCTTTCCTGCATCTTGGCGCCATCACCGCGACGATCATGTCGGCCAACGTTTTCATGGTCATCATCCCCAACCAGAAGATCGTCGTCGCCGACCTGATCGCCGGCCGTAAGCCAGATCCGAAATACGGCAAGATCGCCAAGCAGCGCTCGCTGCACAACAATTACCTGACGCTGCCGGTTTTGTTCCTGATGCTGTCGAACCATTATCCGCTGGCGTTCGGGACAGAGTTCAACTGGGTCATCGCCTCGCTGGTGTTCATCATCGGCGTGCTGATCCGGCACTATTTCAACACCAGGCATGCGCGCAAAGGCAATCCGACCTGGACCTGGCTGGCGGCCGCCGTCCTGTTCGTCGTCATCATCTGGCTGTCGACGGCACCGAAGCAGCTGACCGGCGAGGCGAAGGCGTCAGCGGCGGCCCAGGTCTACGTCGCCTCGGCGCATTTCCCTGCCGTGCGTGATACGGTGCTTGGCCGCTGTTCGATGTGCCACGCGGCGGAGCCGTCCTACGAGGGCATTTACCACGCGCCGAAGGGCGTGATGCTCGATACCAATGCCGGCATCGCCGAGCACGCCGGCGAGATCTACCTGCAGGCCGGACGCAGCCACGCCATGCCGCCCGCCAACGTCACCCAGATCACCGACAAGGAACGGGCGCTGCTGGTGGCATGGTTCGAAGGCGCGGGGAAATAGCATGACCAGCACGCTGCTGCGCGGCCGCACGCTGTCGTTTTTGCGCTGGCCCGAAACCATCGACGACTACTCCGCCTGGCGCTACGAGCAAGATGGCGGCTTGCTGCTCCGCGACGGCAGGATCGTTGCCGCGGGCGCCTATGCCGAGGTTGAGAAAAAGGCGGGCGAGGGAACAAAAAAGATCGACCACAGGCCGCATCTGCTGCTGCCCGGGTTCATCGATGCGCACGCGCATTTTCCGCAGATGCAGGTCATCGCTTCCTATGGCGCCGAGCTGCTCGACTGGCTGAACACCTACACCTTTCCGGAAGAGGCAAAATTCCAGAACGTCCAGCATGGCCGCCGTATCGCCAGGCTGTTCCTGGACGAAGTGTTGCGCCACGGCACGACGACGGTCGCGGCCTATTGCTCGGTGCACAAGGAATCGGCCGAAGCGTTCTTTGCCGAGTCGCACGACCGCAACATGCTCAACATCGCCGGCAAAGTGATGATGGACCGCAACGCACCGGAAGGCGTGCTCGACACGCCGCAATCGGGCTATGACGACAGCAAGGCGTTGATCGATGAGTGGCACGGCAACGGGCGCCAGCACTATGCCATCACGCCGCGCTTCGCCATCACTTCGTCGCCCGAGCAATTGGAGATGGCGGGCGCGCTCTGCCGCGAATATCCTGATCTGCACATGCAGACGCATCTGTCGGAAAACCACGCCGAGATCGCCTTCACGCAGCAGCTTCATCCGCAGGCGCGCGACTATACCGATGTCTATGAGCATTACGGGCTGCTCGGCCGCAGAAGCCTGTTCGGCCATTGCATTCATCTCTCGGAACGCGAGGCGGATGCGCTTTCCGATAGCGGTTCGGTGGCGGTGTTCTGCCCGACCTCCAACCTGTTTCTCGGCTCGGGCCTGTTCGATTATCAGCGCTATCGCCGCCGCGAGAAGCCGCTCCGCATCGCCGCCGCCACCGATGTCGGCGGTGGCACCAACTATTCGATGCTGCGCACCATGGACGAGGGCTACAAGGTGATCGCGTTGAACGGCGAGAAGCTCAATCCGTTCCAGTCGTTCTGGCAACTGACCCGCGGCAATGCCGAGGCGCTGTCGCTTGCGGAAAAGATCGGCACCCTGGAGGAAGGCAGCGACGCCGATATCATCGTGCTCGACGCCCGCGCCACGCCGGCGATGCGGCTGCGGGTGGAGACGGCAGACACGCTCGCCGAGGAATTGTTTCTGCTGCAGACGCTCGGCGACGACCGCGCCGTGCGCGAGGTCTATGTCGCCGGCTGCGCGGCCAAGACGGATATGGCGGTTTAGCCGTCATATGCGGCCGGCTTGACCGGGCGGCAGCCATCCGCCAAAGCAACAGGCGAGATTGACAGGGGAACGACATGGCCGTTGCGGACGACATCGCTCTGATCGAGAAACAGGAAGCCACGCTTGTCTTTTCGGCCTTCGATGAAGCCGTCGCTTTCAAGATCGGCTCGGCGATCCGCGATCGGGCTCTCAAGGAAAACCAGCCGATCATCGTCGATATCAGAACTTTCGACCGGCCGCTGTTCTATGCGGCAATGCCCGGCTCGAACGCTTCAAATCCCGATTGGGCGCGGCGCAAGATCAACGTGGTACGGCGGTTCCTGAAAAGCACCTACCGCATGGTGCTGGAGCAGCAGCGCCCCGACCGCAGCTTCAAGCCCGGCGAGGGACTGAACATTGCCGACTACGTGCTGGCCGGCGGCGGCTTTCCCATCACTGTCAAGGGCGCCGGCGTCATCGGCGTGATCGCCGTCTCGGGCCTGCCGGAGCGTGGGGACCATGGCGTGGTCGTCGATGCGCTTTGTGAGTATCTCGGCATAAATGCGCGCGAGCTGGCATTGCCGGCGGAAGCACAATGACAGAGATAGACCCCAAGCTCTTTCTCATTTCGATCTTCAACGCCGCCGTTGCCGCCGCCGATCCCCAGAGGACGATCAAGGATCATTTGCCGGCAAGGCCGAAGGGCCGGACCATCGTCATCGGTGCCGGAAAAGGCTCGGCGCAGATGGCGGCGGCTTTCGAGAAAATGTGGGACGGGCCGATCGAAGGGCTGGTCGTCACCCGCTACGGCTATGGCGCGGCCTGCCGGCGCATCGAGATCATCGAGGCGGCGCATCCTGTGCCGGATGCCGCGGGGCTCGAAGCTTCCCGACGGCTGCTCGAAAAAGTCCAGGGACTGACTGCGGACGACCTTGTCGTGGCGCTCATTTCCGGCGGCGGCTCGGCGCTGCTGCCGTCACCTGCCGAAGGTCTGACGCTGGCCGATGAGATCGCCGTCAACGAGGCGCTGCTCGCCTCCGGCGCGCCGATCGCCGCGATGAACACCATCCGCAAGCATGTTTCCACGATCAAGGGCGGCAGGCTGGCGGCCGCTGCCTATCCAGCCAGGGTGGTGTCGCTGGTGGTCTCCGACATTCCGGGCGATAACCCGGCGCTGGTCGCTTCTGGTCCGACCGTGCCGGATATAGGCAGCCGTGAGGACGCATTGGCGTCGATCGCTGCCTATGGCATGAGCCTGCCGGCTTCGGTCATGGCGCATATCAATTCGCCGGCGGCCGATGCACCGCGTCCGGACGACTCGCGTTTTTCGCGCAACGAGGTACATCTGATCGCCTCGGCCGGCGTATCGCTGGAAGCGGCTGCGGCCGAGGCCAGGCACCAAGGTATCGAAGCGGTCATCCTCTCCGATTCCATCGAGGGCGAGGCGCGTGAGGTCGGCGGCGTCCACGCCGCGATCGCGCGCGAAGTGGCGACGCGCAACCGGCCATTCGCAAAGCCGGTGTTGATCCTGTCGGGCGGCGAGACGACCGTGACCTTGCGCGCGAAAGGCAAGGGCGGCCGCAACTCTGAATTCCTGCTCGCCTTCGCCATCGGCATCAGCGGCATGGCGGGCGTCTACGCACTGGCCGCCGACACCGACGGCATAGACGGTTCGGAAGACAATGCCGGCGCCTTCGCCGACGGCTCGACAGTGTCGCGGATGCATAAGGCGGGCGTCGATGCCAAGGCCATGCTTGCCGGCAACAACGCCTGGACGGCATTCAATGCCGCAGATGACCTTTTCGTACCCGGTCCGACCGGCACGAACGTCAACGATCTCCGGGCGATATTGATCAAATAGTTCAGGCGGCCATCAGCTTTTTCACCGCTCTCATATCCTGCAGGAACCGCTCGCGTTCTGCCTGCTTGTCCGCCGGCTCGCGAATGCGCAGGATGAAGGACGGGTGGATGGTGACGAAGACACGCAAGCCATCGTCGCGCTCCACCACCGCTCCGCGCATCTTCATGATCGGCATCACCTTGCCGAGCAGCGCCTGCGCCGCCGTTGCGCCGAGCGCTACCGCCAGATTGGGCTTGATCAGATCGATCTCCTTGTCGAGCCACCAGCGGCAAGCCTGCACCTCGCCGGCGTTCGGCTTGGAGTGGATGCGCCGCTTGCCGCGCGGCTCGAACTTGAAATGCTTGACCGCGTTGGTGACGTAGACTTTCAGCCGGTCGACGCCGGCATCGTCCAGGATCGCGTCGAACACCTTGCCGGCCGGACCGACGAAAGGTTTGCCCGCCAGGTCCTCCTGGTCGCCCGGCTGTTCGCCGACGAAGATCACCTTAGCTTTGTCAGGGCCCTCACCGAACACGGTCTGCGTGGCGTCGTGCCATAGCGGACAGCGGCGGCAGATCTTGGCCGTTTCGCGCAGTTCAGGAATCGTCCTGGCGTCGATTTCTGTCGTTTCCGGGGATTTGCCGGTCGGCAAGCCTCTCGACTGCACCTTGGCGTGGTGCGGCGTGGGGGTCGTCTGCATCCTGGCGATCATGGCTGATGCGGCCTTGTCCGCTCCTGCAATCAGAACCGGAATGAGCGAAGCCCACCGAAGGTTCCGTTGAATTTATTCGGCGTGGCCAACGTGATGCCTACACCTCGTGCAGATAGAGGTGATAATCCAGTTCGCTGACCGTGCGCGCCACGCGCAGATATTCCGACTGCTTGATCGCCACGAACGTCCGGTGCAGGTCTTCGCCCAATGCACCCTTGAGGAAACTCGACGCCCTTGCCGCCTCGATCGCGGCACGCCAGTCGACCGGCATCGTCGTGCGCGTGACGGCCGATTCGTAGCCATTGCCGGTGGTTTCAGGACCGGGATCGAGGCCTTCGTCAAGGCCTTTGACGATGCCCGCCAGCACCGTTGCTGCCACCAAATAAGGATTCGCGTCGACGCCCGATGGCCGGTGCTCGATGCGGCGGTTCTTGGCATCGCCAGCCGGCACACGCAGCGCCACCGAACGGTTGTTGACGCCCCAGGTCGGCGCCACCGGCGCATAGGATTGCGAGACGAAACGCCGCCATGAGTTGGCGTGCGGCGCGAAGACCAGCATCGATTCCGCCATCGTCTGGATCAGTCCGCCGAGGCCGCGCAGCAGCGGCAGCGACCAGCTTTCGCCGCCGGCTTCGGCAAAGACGTTCTTGCCGGCATCGTCCAGCAGCGAGACATGAAAATGCATGCCAGAGCCGGCATACTTCTCGATCGGCTTGGCCATGAAGCAAGCGGTGACACCATGACGGCGCGCCTGCGCCCGCACCAGCCGCTTGAGCATGACGAGATCGTCGGCTGCCCGCATCACGTCCTTGCGGTAGTTGAGTGTCAGCTCGTACTGGCCGGGCGCATATTCCGAGATGACCGTCTCGGCCGGGATGCCCTGCACCTTGGCTGCGGCGTAGATGTCGGAAAACAGCGGCTCCATGCCGTGCAGATGGTCGACGGAATAGACCTCCGTCTTGGCCGAGCGGCGTCCGTCGAGTACCGCGTGCGCCGGCTGCACCTTGCCTTCGGCATCGCGCTCGTTGGCGAGCAGGAAGAATTCGAGCTCGAAGGCGCCGGCCGGATGCAGGCCCTTGGCCGCGAGGATGTCCACCTGGCGGGCGAGCGCCAGCCGCGGGTCGGACGACATCGGCTGGCCATCGAGATGGTACATCGCCATCAGGGCCTGGCCGCGCGGCGGCTGGGTGCCGAACAGCGGCACCAGTGTGCCGGGGATCGGCCACGCCCGCAGGTCGCCGTCGCCGGTCGCCCAGATCAGCCCGGTCTCGTGAACATCCTCGCCGGTGATGTCGAGGCCGAGGATCGAGATCGGCATGTGCCGGCCACTCTCGAAGATGCTCATCAACTCGTGCCGGCGCACGATCTTGCCGCGCCCGACGCCATTGGCGTCAGTCAGCACGATGTCGAACGCTTCGATCTCGGGATGAGCGTCGAGAAAGGCCTGCGCCTCGGCGGGCGTCGAGCCCGAAGGGGATGCCGTGACCAGGTTCAAACTTTGCTTGGGCGCTTGTTTCATGCCGCAAGCTTGTCTCACGCCGTAAGCTTTGCCGCAACCGCGCCGAAGGCAGTGATCAGCCGGTTCACCTGGGCGGTGCTGGTCGCAGGAGAGATCAGCATCATGTTGTGGAAGGGTGCGATCAGCACGCCGCGATTGACCAGCGCGACATGGATTGCCGCTTCGAGCTCCGGCACGTGCGCAACTTCCGCTTCGCCGCCGTTCCTCAGCGGGCCCGGCGCGCAGATGAACTCGACACGGGCACCGACGCGAGCAACATGCCAGGGCAGACGATGGCGATCGATGACGGCGGTCAGCCCGGCGTCGAGCCGCCGCGCCAGATGGTCCATATGGCTGTAGTTCGCGTCGGTCATGACGTATTCGAGCGTGGCGCGCATCGCTGCGAATTGCAGCGGATTGGCCGACAGCGTTGTCCCCATGCCGGAATATCCGGGCTCCTTCCGGCTGTCATAAGCGGCATAGCGGGCCGCAACGTCTTCGCTCATGCCCCAGACGCTCGCCGGTATGCCGCCGGCAATCGGCTTGCCGAGCACGAACAGGTCCGGCTCCAGCCCGTGTTTGCTGGTATAGCCGCCGGGACCGGTCGAGATCGTATGCGTCTCGTCGATTAGCAGCAGCGTGCCGGTCGCACGGGTGAGACGCCGCAAGCCATCGTGAAAGCCGGCTTCGGGCAGCACCATGCAGGAATTGGTCAGCACCGGCTCGGTGATGACGCAGGCGACATCGTTGCCGCGGAGCGCCGCGTCGAGCGCCGGCAGATCGTTGAACTCGACGACATCAGTCGCCCGCGTCAGGTCGCGGAACTCGCCGGCCAGGCCCGGTCGATTCACCGCTTTCCCGGCGACCAGCCGCACCATCGTCTCGTCGACCGAGCCATGATAGCAGCCGTTGAAGACCAGTATCTTCTCCCGGCCGGTAACGGCGCGGGCAACGCGCAGCGCGAAGCGGTTGGCATCGGTCGCCGTCGTCGCGATCTGCCACAACGGCAAACCGAAACGCTGCTGCAGCAGCGGCCCGATGACGAGCGCGTCCTCGGCAGGCAGCATGTAGGTCAGGCCGCGTCCGGCCTGCCTGCGGATGGCGCGTGCGACCGGCGGCGGCGAATGACCGAACATCGAACCGGTGTCGCCAAGGCAGAAATCGTCGAGCCGGTTGCCGTCGATATCGCTGATGACGGCGCCCCTGGCGCTATCGACGAGGATCGGGAACGGCGTCGGCCAGTCGTTCATCCAATGCATCGGCACGCCGCCGAAGAAGCCGGGCAGGCCATTGCCGATTTTCGCCATCGATTTCGGCCGCGCCCGGCGGAAGACTTCTGCCTCGACCGCGCGCAACTTGGCGATCCGCGCCGGGCCGATGCCGCCGATGGAAGTCTTTGCATGGTTGATGACGTTCATGGCGGCCCTCTCAGTCGCACTTTAGACAATCGGCGTCCGCCACCGCAATTGGCCGGGCGGCTGCCCTGTGTTGGGTCAGCGGTCATTTGAATGAAAACAGGCGCTTGACCACGAGCCGCCTTCGGGCGCCAATGGCACTTCGGCTGGAGGGGACAAGATGGTGCGGGCGATCGTCTGCGCAGTAATGCTGCTGTCGTCGGTTGGAGCGGCTCTGGCGTCCGGCGGCATCTGGTGTTCCGCCGAGGACGCAGCCGTCAAATTTCAGGTCGGTGCCGGGGTCACCAGAGGCATGGGCGGGCCGACCTTCAATTTTAGCGGCGAGCTCGAAATTCTGGGCAGGCCGGCTGCCGACAGTCTGCGCAAGACGGTGTTCGAGGATCAGAACCTCACGCAATATTGGCTCGACAACAAGGAATTGCGGCTGCTCGTCTACCACGAACGGCAGGTCGAAAATGCCTACGGCTATGTCGAACTGGCGATCCTGACCAAGGCCAGTGACGAAGGCGTCTATGACGGCCGCTATTTGCTCTCAATCTATGATGTTACGGCTGATGCCGAAAAGGACGGCAAACCGGATGAATTGACCGGCAAAGTATCTTGCGGAGCCGAGTAAGTAACAGGTTACGCCGAAATATCGATGACGCCGCAATCGCCCGCAGCGCTGCCGAAGGCGACGCGGCGCTCTTCCTTGTCCCACATCATCGAGGTGATGGCGCCCTTGCCCGGCCGGCGCAACAGCACTTCCCTGGCGTCGGCGAAGCGCACCGCCATCACCATGCCGTCATCATAGCCGATGGCAACGACGTCCTGGCTCGGGTGACAGGCGACGGAGGTGACCATCGCATTGCCGCGCGTGCCGAGTTCCAGCGGCGCCTTGCCCATCGGCCCGTCCTTGCCGGAAAACGGCCAGACGATCGCCGCTGGCGCGCCGGAACTCGCCAGCCATTTGCCCTTGGCGCTCCACGACAGGCTTTTGACCTTGCCGGGGTAGCCGGACATCCGCATGTGCTTGCCGTCGGCGAGCTTCCAGCCATGCAGCGCGTTTTCCTGCATTGTGGTGACGACGAAGCCGCCGTCCGGCGAGAAGGTGATGCCGGTGTGGGCGCCGGCCCATTCGAGCTCGACCGGCTTGCCGTCGGCGGCCGGGAAATGCAGCGTCGCGCCGTTGTAGCGGGCAACGCCGAAGCGCATGCCCTTGGGCGAGAAGGCAAGCCCCTCGACCGAGCGCGGATGCGAGAATTCCCTGGGTTTGCTGTCGGCAAAGCGCACATAGGCAATCTTGCCCGAAGCATAGGCAACAGCGCCTTGCGGCCCGGCGGCGACGCTGGTGATCCATTTTTTGCCCGCGGCCGCCAATTCCGCAGTATTGCCGCCTGCGGTCACGGCAAAGATCTTGCCGTCCTCACCACCGGTGATCAGCCGGTCGTTTGCCGCATCATGGAAGGCGGCGAGCATTCCGTCATTGGCCTGCACCGTCTTGTGGCCGTGGTCGAGCCGATGGATTGTGCCGTCAGCCAGCGCAAAATGCGGCACGTCACCGAGGAATACGGCGGCGAGGCAGTGGCCTTCGAGATCGAGCGGGGCGACTGTCGGCATGAGAGATCATTCCGTTTGAGATTTCTGCTGCCTCACCCTTAAGGGGTTGAGCTGCGGGTCTCAACCCGTGCTTCGGATCGTCGTGAGGAGAGACCGCCAGCGTTGCGGGCTGCTCCTTCTCTCACAAGGGGAGAAGGAAGAAAGGGCAGCTAAATCAAGCGGCCTGGCAGGCCTCGAAACTGTTCCTAAGCCGCTCGGCGTCGAGTTCGCGGCCGATGAACACCAGCCGGCTCTCGTGCTTCTCGCCGTCCTTCCAGGCGCGCTGGTGATCGCCCTCGATGATCATGTGCACGCCCTGGATGACATAGCGCTCTTCATCGCCCTTCAGCGCGATGATCCCTTTCAGCCGCAGGATGTTCGGGCCTTCCATCTGGGTGACCTTCTCGATCCACGGGAAGAACTTTTTCGGGTCCATCTCGCCGCCGCGCAGCGACACCGACTGCACGGTCACGTCATGGATGTCGGAAGCGTGCGCATGATGATGCCCGTCATGATCGTGGTGATCATGGCCGTCGTGATCATGGTGATGGTGGTCATGATCATGATCATGATGGTCGTGATCGTCATGCGCCTCGAGGAAGTGCGGATCGTTCTCCAGCGCCCGGGACAGGTCGAACGCACCGCGATCGAGCACCTCGGACAGCGCCACGCTGGCGCGTGTGGTGCGATGGATTCGTGCCGCCGGGTTGATGGCGCGGATCGTCGCCTCCACCTTGCTCAGCTCTTCGGGGGTGACCAGATCGGTCTTGTTGAGCACGACGACATCGGCAAAGGCGATCTGGTCCTCGGCCTCGCGGGAATCCTTCAGACGCAGCGGCAGGTGCTTGGCGTCGACCAGCGCCACCACCGCATCGAGCCTGGTCTTGGAACGCACGTCGTCGTCCATGAAGAAGGTTTGCGCTACCGGCACGGGATCGGCGAGGCCTGTGGTCTCGACGACGATGGCGTCGAAGCGGCCGGGTCTGCGCATCAGGCCTTCGACGACGCGGATCAGGTCGCCGCGCACCGTGCAGCAGACGCAGCCATTGTTCATCTCGTAGATTTCCTCGTCGGATTCCACGATCAGCTCGTTGTCGATGCCGATCTCGCCGAATTCATTGACGATGACGGCGTAGCGCTTGCCATGGTTTTCCGAAAGGATGCGGTTGAGCAGTGTCGTCTTGCCGGCGCCGAGATAGCCGGTGAGGACGGTTACGGGGATCTGCGTCTGTGCGTCGCTCATATTGTGCCTCGAATAGGGATTGTCGGCTCCATATAGGATGTGTGCTCGGCTTTTGCACGAGGCAAACCTGTGGGCCAAAGAGAGGCCGGTATTGCCGAACTTTCCTCACATTGCCGAACTTTCATTGGCGCGGGCTGGCGGTAGGGCCTAGATAGGCCGAGGATCATTACAGGGGCTGTTCGCACTGAAGAGGCGCCAGATGTCCGACAAGTCCTTGCCACTAAGCCGTCGGCAGGCGCTCCGCCTCGTTGCGGTTACCGCTGGCGGCATATTCCTGCCAGCCGGTGCAAGGGCCGGGCAGGTTTCGCCCTATGCCGGGCTTGCCTTGTTCGAAGCCGGTGCCGGCGTCTGCGCCATCACGCCCGAGGTCACCGAAGGGCCGTTCTATTTCGACCCGAAGCTTGAACGCACCGACGTCACCGAGGGCAAGAAAGGCATCGCCCTCAATGTGCGGCTGCAAATCGTCGACGCCGCCTGCCGGCCGCTTCCCGGCGCACGCGTCGATATCTGGCATTGCGACGCCCAGGGCGCCTATTCCGGCTATCCCGGACAGGGCGACGGGCAGGATATCGACACGTCCGGCCAGAGCTTTCTCCGCGGCTGGCAGAGAACCGATGAAAGCGGCATTGCTTCTTTCGCCACCATCTATCCCGGCTGGTATCGTGGCCGCACCACCCACATCCATTTCAAGATCTTCCCCGACGACCGCTCGGTGATGACCGGCCAGATGTTCTTCCCCGACAGCCTCAGCGAGCAGATATTCGCCACCGTCGCGCCCTATAAAGATCGCCCCGGCAAACGCGACACATCGAACGCGCGGGACGGCATTGCGCGGCAGGCCGGGCCGCTGTCGCAGGCGGCGCTGCGGGAAATGGCGGACGCCTTTCAGGCCTTGATGGTGGTCGCGGTGAAGGCCGTTGAGAACGCCTCGCCACGTCCCCATCCAGCCATTGCGGAAAGTCGTTTGTCATCTAACTGAAATAAACATCTGGCATTAGCCACGGCGAACACCGCGAAGCTTGCCGGCAAAGCTATTTTCCGAGCCGGAATGTTTTCGATCGTCATTGCCAATCGGCGGCCTGCTTCTATGCTGCCCGCACCGGTTCGGCCGAGGAGGGATGAGCATGGCCAAGGCGGACAAGACTGCAACAATGAGCCGGCTGCATTCGGCGGCGCGGCTGGCGCGCACGGCGCTCGCCGCCCGGCTTCTGGCGCATGGCTTCTATGCCGGCCAGGACCAGATCATGCTGGCGCTCGACCGCGAGGATGGGCAGACGCCCGGCAATCTTGCCGGCCGCCTCGGCGTGCGTCCGCCGACCATCACCAAGACCATCAACCGGCTGCAGGCGCAGGGCTTTCTGGAAAAGCGCGCCTCGTCCGCCGATGCCCGCCAGGCGCATATCTTCCTCACCGACACCGGCCGCGAAATCATCCACGCCATCGAGAAATCGGTGAAGAAGACCGAAAAGCAGGCATTGAAGGGTCTCGACAAGAAGGACCAGAAAGCGCTGTTCAAGCTGCTTGCCCGTGTAGAGGCGAACCTGTCGAACGGCGAAATGGTGCTCCCCGATGACGAACTGGATATCGAAGACAACATCCTTGAATAACTCACGCGTTCGCCACTGACGGCCGTCGCGTGAGTGCCGACCAGCGTCCCGGTGTGACGCCGAACGCCTTTTTGAAATGCCGATTGAAATGGCTTTGGTCACTGAAGCCGGCTGCGATGGCGATTTGCGCCAGTGGCTCGTCGGCTTCGATCATCCGACGGGCTCGTTGAAGCCGGCGCATCAGCAGGAACCGGTGCGGGCTGGTGGAGAAGGTGGCGCGGAAATGCCGCGACAGGGCATACCGGTCCAATCCGGTTATCGCCTCCAATTCATCCGAACGTACAATCCGCGCGACATTTTCCTCCAGATAGTCGCGCGCCAGGCTGGCGGCGCGCCACGCAGTTTTCGCTACCGGTTTCGCCGGCTGACCGGCGTGCCGGGCCAGGCTTTGCATAAGCTGCGTCATGAAATCGACGACAAACAGCTCGTCCAGTTCCTGATTCAGCGGCCCGAGCGCCGAAAGCAGCGTCGCCCGGAGATCGCGGTCTGTCACCACGGCATTCCCGACGAATGGCAGTGATCCGCCGCCGAGGCAATCGAGCATCAGGGACGGCTCCAAATACAGCATTCTGTACCGCAAACCATCTTCGGTGCCAGCACCGCCATCGTGCAGTTCGTCGGGATGAAGGATAATGATCTGGCCAGGCAGGCTCTGATGCGTTTGGCCGCGATAGCGGAAGCGCTGCACGCCATAAAGCGTCACCCCGATCGCATAGGTGTCGTGGCGATGGAGATCGAAGGCGTTGCCGTGGAACCGGGCCTCGATGCGTTCCATGCCGGCAGCACGGGGTGCCGGTACGATGCAGTTTTCGGCTGCATCCATGCACAAACGTCCAAGACCCTGAAAGGCTTCCCCGTCTAGATCGTGCGGCATCGCTTCTCTCGCAGCCTCGGATTGGCCCCCTTTTCGGATTGGAAACTGTCGCATGTTCGATACGAAATTTGCAATCGTGCTCAAGGATGACCTTCCCGTCTGGCAGAAGCTCAATGTCACCGCCTTTCTGACCAGCGGCATCGTCGCGCAATTTCCCGACATTATCGGCGACCCCTACCGTGATCGCGCCGGCAATATCTACAACCCGCTGTCGATCCAGCCGGTCATCGTGCTTTCGGCGGACGGCCAGACGCTCGGCGCGATTCAGCGGCGGGCGCTGGAGCGTGGTGTGACGGTCTCGCTCTATGTCGAGGAAATGTTTTCGACTGGGTATGATCTGGCCAACCGTGCCGTCTTTGCCGAATTTGCGCCGGAGGATGCCAAGGTGGTCGGCATCGCGCTTCGCGCCGAAAAGAAGCTCGTCGACAAGATCACCAAGGGCGCCCGCATGCACACCTGAGTCGTCGGCCACTGGGTCGGCCACCAAGAAACAAAAACTGAGCCTGTCGGCGGCTGTCGTTGTGCCAGCCCATTTTGGCTTGCCCGCAGGCGACAATTGCCGCATTGGTGAGGGACTGCCTTGCTTCCCGTCCGGCCTGAAATTGAATGCTCCCCCAAGACATGACGAAAGCGCGACATCGCCGGCGGCGATCCTGTGCATGCTTTCCGTCTACGTGTTTTTCACCTTCCTCGACACCAGCAGCAAATATCTTGTCCTGGCCGGCGTCTCGGCGCTGATCGTCGCCTGGACCCGCTTCGCGGTCCATGTGCTGATCGTCGGCGTCTTTCTGCGCGGATGGCGCGAGCCGCTGCGCTTTCGCCCCGCCAACCTGCCGGCGCATCTCACGCGCGGTCTGCTCCTGTTCGGATCGACGATATGCAACATTCTGGCGCTGCGGACGCTGCAGCTGGCGGAAACCACCTCGATCTACTTCTTCGGCCCGATGGTGATCACCGCGCTTGCCGGTCCGTTGCTCGGCGAATGGGCCGGCTGGCGGCGCTGGCTGGCGATCATGGGCGGCTTTGTCGGCGTCCTCATCATAACCCGGCCGGGCGTCGGCGTCTTTGGCGTCGGCCATCTCTTTGCGCTCGGCTCGATGCTGTCGAACAGTTTCTACGTCATCATGACGCGCCGCATGTCGGCCACGGAAACCTCGGAAAGCCTCATCCTGTTTTCGGCGCTGGCGCCGGCCGTGCTGCTGCTGCCGACACTGCCATTTTCGCTTTCGCTGCCACAGGATGGCTGGCACTGGTTCATATTGCTGATGCTGGGCGTCTTCGGCGCCCTTGGCCATTGGCTACTTGTGCAGGCCTATCGCCTTGCCACCACCACGGCCCTGGCCCCCTATCCCTATTCGCAGATGATCTGGATGATCGTCTCCGGCTTGATCGTTTTCAACCAGTTTCCCGATCGCTGGACACTGGCCGGTGCCACAGTGATCGTCGCCAGCGGCCTCTATATCGTCCACCGCGAGCGCCGGCTTCGCTTGCGCAACCGCGCGACGCTGGACGCGGAGGCGGAGGCGCTGGCAAAAAAACTTTGATTTGCTCGGGATCGATGGCATAAGAGCCGGCCTTTAAACAGTTTAAATTGCTTCGGGAGCGCAGGGCGCTGGCACAGAAGATCAAGCTTTCGACCATCGCGGATGCACTCGGCGTGTCCACGGCCACGGTCTCGCTGGCCTTGCGTGACAGCCCGCTGGTCGCCGGCGGCACCCGCGACCGCATCAAGGAACATGCCCGCGCCATCGGCTATATCTACAACCGCCGCGCCGCCAGCCTGCGCACCTCGCGCTCGGGCATTGTCGGCGTCGTCGTCCACGACATCATGAACCCGTTCTTTGCCGAGATATTGCGTTCGATCGAGAGCGAGCTCGACCGCAGCCGGCAAACCTTCATCCTGTCGAACCATTACGACCAGCTCGAGAAACAACGCACCTTCATCGACACGCTTCTGCAGCTCGGCGCTGACGGGGTCATCATGTCGCCGGCCATCGGCACGCCGCCCGAAGACATAATCATGGCCGAGGAGAACGGTCTCCCGGCAGTGCTGATTGCACGCACCGTCGAAGGTGCCGACGTGCCGGTGTTTCGCGGCGATGATGCCTATGGCACCGGGCTTGCTACCAATCATCTGATCTCGCTTGGCCACAAGCGCATCGCAATGATCGGCGGCACCGATCAGACGTCGACCGGCCGCGACCGCTATCAGGGATATGTCAACGCCATGGAGGCGGCGGGGCTTGAGGTCAGGCCATCCTGGCGCATCGCCGGCCCACGCACCAAGCAGGCGGGCTTCGAGGCTGCCGGGCAGTTCCTGGCGCTAAAGGACAGGCCGACCGCGGCCTGCTGCTGGAATGACCTCGTCGCCATCGGGCTGATGAACGGCATTGCGCGCGCCGGTCTGGTGCCGGGCATCGACATCTCCGTTACTGGCTATGACGACCTCGAGGAGGCGGCGATCGCGACACCGGCGCTGACCACGGTCTGGAACGGCCAGCGTGAGGTTGGCCGCCGGGCCGCCAGCGCGCTGCTCGACAAACTCAACGGACAGACGGTGCGGCCGTCGCAGGAACTGATCAAGCCGGAACTGCATGTGCGCCAGTCGACCGGCAAACCGGTGGAACGTGCATGACAAAAACCGAACAGCAAGCTGTCGCCATTCTGGTGCCGGGCCAGTTCAACGACCATGCGGTCGGCCGCATCGACGGGGCGTTCAGCCGCGTCCGGATCGAACGCGCCGATCCATCGCTGGTCACCGACGACATGCGCCGTACGGTGCGCGGCATAGCCGCCTTTGGCGGCATAAGCGCCGCGTTGATGGACGCGCTGCCAAAGCTCGAGATCATCGCCAATTTCGGCGTCGGCTATGATTCTGTCGATGTCCGCCACGCCGCACAGCGCGGCATCATGGTCACCAACACACCGGACGTCCTGACCGAGGAGGTTGCCGATACGGCGCTCGGCTTGTTGATCAACACCATCCGCGAACTGCCGCGCGCCGAGGCCTGGCTGCGCGACGGCAGTTGGCTGCGCAAAGGCAATTATCCGCTGAGCCGGCTGACCTTGCGCGGGCGCCATGTCGGTATCTTTGGCATGGGCCGCATCGGCCTCGCCATTGCCCGCCGGCTCGACGCTTTCGGGCTGCCCATCGCCTACCACAACCGGCGCCGCGTCGAAGGCCTGTCCTATGATTATCACCCGACGCTGAAAGGTCTCGCCGAGGCGGTCGACACACTGATCTCGGTGGCGCCCGGCGGGGCCTCGACGGAAAAGGCCGTCAATGCCGAAATCCTCTCGGCCCTTGGGCCGAACGGCGTCTTCGTCAATATCGGCCGGGGCAGTACGGTCGACGAACCAGCCCTTGCCGCCGCACTTGCCAGCGGCAGCATCGCCGCTGCCGGGCTAGATGTCTTTGCCGACGAGCCGAATGTGCCAGCGGCGTTGCTTGCCGCGCCCAACACCTCGCTTTTGCCGCATGTCGGCTCGGCCTCGCAGCACACCCGCCGCGCCATGGCGGACCTGTGCGTCGACAATCTGGTTTCGTGGTTTTCGCAGCGCAAGGCGCTGACGCCGGTGCCGGAGACGGCAAACGTCAAGGCGAGGCTGTGACCGCCATATTATTGTTAACTTCAGCTTAACCCTTGGGAATCATTCTGAGCCCTTCGCAGTGTATGTCCGCCTGACAGCACATGACAGCAAGATGAAGCGCGCCTCCCTGATCTCTTCGACCGCGGCGCGCTTGAAATGCGCGGAGAAACAGGATGAAGACGCTTCCTGCATTGATGGCAGTCGCTGTGCTGTTCGGCAGCGTCCAGCTGTTTTACGCCGGTAGCGGTGAAAGCCGTGCAGCCAGCGAGTCACCACCTTCATCCGGCAACTACAGGCTGGTAGCCCATGGCGACGAGGCGTCTTGTGCGGTCAGCCGCGGCGCCGAGATTTCGCACGGCCTGTCGCTGTTGACCGTCGCCGCAAATTGCCGCCGGGTGTTGCCCGGCGTCGAGCAGGCGAAGTTCTGGCGAGAGCAGGATGACGGCACGGTCACCTTCAGCGCCAACGGCACCGATCCGATCGTCATGTTCTCAGTCGCCGACGGCGATGGCTACGAATCCTACGCGCCGGCGCTACCGCTGCTGACGCTGGCGTCGGCCGGCAACTAACGAGCGCGGCAGGACTATTCCGCGGCTGCGCGCGCACCCGATTTCGCCGCCTGATGCAGGCGCACCGCATCGCCGAATACGCGAAATATCTTTACCGAGATGCTGTCCGATTTGACCCAGTATTCGGGATGCCACTGGACGCCGACGGCGAAAGCCCGTGCATCGCGCACCGAAACCGCCTCGACAGTGCCGTCGGCCGCGACCGCTTCGACCTGCAGCTTTGGGCCAAGCCGGTCGATGGCCTGGCGATGCACCGAATTGACCATGATGTCGCCGGCGCCGAAGACCCCGGCCAGGCAGCTGCCGGGTTTTATCGACACGCTCTGGCGGATGGCGAAGCGTTCGTCCTGATTGTCGCTTGCCGGCGCACGATGATCGAGCGAACCGGCGCGTTCCTGGATTTCGGTGGCCAGCGTGCCACCCAGCGCCACATTCATCTCCTGGATGCCGCGGCAGATGGCGAGCAACGGCACGCCGCGCTCCACCGCCCGGCGGATCAGCGGCAGCGTGGTGGCGTCGCGGGCGGGGTCGTAAGGACCATTGGCTTCGCTGGCGTCACCGCCATACAGCGAGGGATGAACGTTCGATTTGGAACCGGTGACCATGACGCCGTCGACTGCGGAAAGCAGTTCATCGAAGTCGAGCCGGTCGCCGAAGGACGGTACCAGCAGCGGGAACACGCCTGCCCCCGAAAGCGCCGCCTCAAGATATTGCTGCGGCGCGGCATGCCAGGTGTAATTGTCGAACTGGCGGACGTCGGTCGATATTGCGACGAGCGGCTGGTGCATTTGGTCCGGATCCCATCGGGTGCAACGAATTATCTGCCTGCAAAATAGGCGATCCGAAGGCGCATTTCCATGGCAAGTTTCGGCGTGTCGCGTAGCTAGTTAATCGACCTTAGACTATAGTTGCAAGATCTGCCCCAACGCCGTGAATTTCCCCGAAATGCGCCCCTCAAACCGGACTGCCGCGCTGGACTCGACTCCTTGCCTGTGTATTGTCGGCTCGAAGCCGATCCGGGCGCCGAAGTGTCCCGAATGTCGGTCAGTGGATCCAAAAGGGAGGAACTTCATGGATCGTCGTTCGTTCATCCGCAAGGCCGGCACCGCCGGCGTTGGCGCCGCGGCCGCTGCCGCGACACTTGCCGCGCCGGCCATCGCCCAGTCCAATCCGAAAGTGACCTGGCGGCTGGCGTCGTCCTTCCCGAAGTCGCTCGACACGATCTATGGCGGTGCCGAAGTGTTTTCCAAGATGCTGTCGGAGGCGACCGACGGCAACTTCCAGGTCCAGGTCTTTGCCGCCGGCGAACTCGTTCCCGGCCTGCAGGCCGCCGATGCCACCACTGCCGGCACAGTGGAGGCCTGCCATACGGTGGCATACTATTACTGGGGCAAGGACCCGACCTGGGCGCTGGGAGCGGCGGTTCCGTTCTCACTCAACGCGCGCGGCATCAACGCCTGGCACTATCATGGCGGCGGCATCGATCTGTTCAACGAGTTCCTGGCGACGCAGGGTTTGTTCGGACTGCCGGGCGGCAATACCGGCGTGCAGATGGGTGGCTGGTTCCGCAAGGAGATCAAAACGGTCGCCGACCTTTCCGGCCTCAAGATGCGTATCGGTGGTTTTGCCGGCAAAGTGGTGCAACGGCTCGGCGTGGTTCCGCAGCAGATCGCCGGTGGCGACATTTATCCGGCGCTGGAAAAAGGCACGATCGATGCCGCCGAATGGGTCGGCCCCTACGACGACGAGAAGCTCGGCTTCTACAAGGTTGCGCCCTATTACTACTATCCCGGCTGGTGGGAAGGTGGACCGACTGTCCATTTGATGTTCAACAAGGCGAAATACGACGAACTTTCGCCGGCTTACAAGTCGCTGGTGCATACTGCCGCTCAAGCGGCCGACGCCAACATGCTGCAGAAATACGACTATCTCAATCCGGCGGCGATTAAGCGGCTGGTTGCCGGCGGTGCCAAGTTGAGCCCATTCAGCCAGGAGATCATGGCCGCCTGTTTCGAAAAGGCCAACGAAGTCTATGCCGAGATGGAAGCCTCGAACGCGCCGTTCAAGAAGATCTGGGACTCGATCAAGGCGTTCCGCAAGGAGCATTATCTCTGGGCGCAGGTGGCCGAGTACAACTACGACACCTTCATGATGGTCCAGCAGCGCAACAGCAAGCTCTGAATCTTGCTGCTCTGCGGCGCCGGCGTTCCTTCGGGACGCTGGCGCCGCAGAGCATTCCGTTTGCGATCAGCCGGGCACCACCAGAACCTTGACCTCGCCCGGCGCAGGCGGATTGGCGATCACTGCAGCTGACTCTTCAAGCGTGACCTGCCGCGATATAAGCCGGTCTACCTCGATCGCCCCGGAGGCGATAAGATCGGCGGCCCGGCGATGGGTAAAGGGGTTGAGGAAGGAGCCCAGGACCTTCAACTCGCGGAACAGCAGGTCGAACGGTTCGAACGCCGCTTTCATGCGTTGCGGCATCACGCCGACGATGACAACGGTGCCGCCTGCTTTGGCCAGCCGCATCGACTGCTCAACAGTGTCTTTCACGCCGGCGCATTCGAACACCACGTCGACGCCGCCCGGCATCAAACCCGACCGGCCGACGATCGTGTCGGTGACGTCGGAAGCACTGGGATCGACCGTCGCCGTTGCGCCAAGTTGCTCGGCAAGAGCCCGCCGCGAGGCCTGACGCGTCGACAGGATGATGGTCGTCGCACCGGCGAGCTTTGCCAGCTGAACGGTGAGCAGGCCGATCACGCCGCCGCCGAGCACCGCGACCGACGAGCCTGGTTTGATCGCGGCAAGGTCCACGCCATGCAGGCAGCAACCGAGCGGCTCACAGAAAGCACCATGCGTAGGCTTCAGATCGCCTGGCAAGACGAAAGCCTGTTTCTGCGGCAAGGCAAGATATTCGGCAAAGCCGCCATCGCGATGGATACCGATGGCGCGCAAATTACCGCAGAGATTGACCCGGCCCGCCTGGCAATGCGCACAGCGCCCGCAGGCAATATTGGGGTCGCCGGTAACGCGGTCGCCGACGGAAAAGCCGGATACGGCAGGTCCGACCGCCTCGACGATGCCGGAGAATTCATGCCCGAGCGTCACTGGCGGCGTGCACGGGAATTCACCATGGAAAAGGTGCCGGTCGGTGCCGCAGACGCCGCACGCCTCGATGCGCACCAGCAGCTCGTCCGGCCCGACGGTCGGTTTCTCGACCTCGCACACGGCGAGGCCGCCCACTCGCTCCAACCGAACTGCCTTCATGGCCGCCGGGCCTTCCTCAGTTGAAACTCGGTGGTTGCGACAAATCGATTGCCGGCGCCGCCGGCTTCGCGGGCGGTTTTTCGTCGAAGCTCGGCGGCTGCGACAAATCCGGTGTGGAAGGTGAGGCCGGGGCAGTGCCGCCGTTGGCCGGCGGCGCGCCGAGCGGCGACAAGCCGATGCCAGGCGTCTCCGGCACCTGATAGTTGATGGTGCCCGGATCGACGACGGTGCCTTTGTAGTGCATCACCATCTGCGGGAAGGCGATGGTCAGGCCGATCATGATCACCTGGATACAGACGAAGGGCACCGCGCCCCAATAGATCTGCCCTGTGGTGACCGGCGCGATCTGCTTGCCGCTGAGCCGGTCGAGATAGGGCACGCGCGCGGCGACCGAGCGCAGATAAAACAGCGCGAAGCCGAAGGGCGGATGCATGAAGGAGGTCTGCATGTTGACGCCTAAAAGCACGCCGAACCAGATCAGGTCGATGCCGAGCTTATCGGCCGCCGGTGCCAAAAGCGGCACGATGATGAAGGCAAGCTCGAAAAAGTCGAGGAAGAAGGCGAGCACGAAGACGAGGATGTTGACGCCAATCAGGAAACCGACTTCACCGCCCGGCAGCGACGTCAACAGGTGCTCGACCCAGATGTGGCCATTGACCCCGTAGAAGGTCAGCGAGAACACCCGCGCGCCGATCAGGATGAACAGGACGAAGGACGACAGCCTGGTCGTCGAGGCCAGCGCCTGCTTGACCACGTCGAGCGACAGCCGCCCCTTCATCGCCGCCATTGCGAGCGCGCCGACGGCGCCCATGGCGCCGCCTTCGGTCGGCGTGGCGATGCCGAGGAAGATGGTGCCCAGCACCAGGAAGATCAGCGCCAGCGGCGGGATCAGCACGATGATCACCTGCTGTGCCAGTCTGGACATCAGGTTGATCTTCAGGCGCTGGTCGACGATCGCCACGACATAGATGAAGATGACGCCAATACTGGCGCCGAGAATATCGGCGTTGCCGCCATGGTTCGGCGCAAGATAGCGATACGCCGCATAGGAAACCACCACCGCCGCCAGCAGCGCCGCCAGCAGCGACAGCACGCCGTGACCCAGCGTGCGGGCCTCAAGCGGCAGGGCCGGCATCGACTTCGGCCGGAAGATCGACATGAGGAGAATGTAGAGCATGTAGATGCCGGTCAAAATGAGCCCGGGGATCAGCGCCCCCTTGTACATATCGCCGACCGAGCGGCCGAGCTGGTCGGCCAGCACGATCAGCACCAGCGACGGCGGGATGATCTGCGCGAGCGTCCCGGACGCGGCAATGACGCCGGATGCCAGCCGGCGGTCGTAGCCGTAGCGCAGCATGATCGGCAGCGAAATCAGACCCATGGCGATGACGGAAGCTGCCACCACGCCGGTCGTCGCGGCAAGCAGCGCGCCGACGAAAATCACGGCGTAGGCCAAGCCACCACGGACGGGTCCGAACAACTGGCCGATCGTGTCGAGCAGGTCTTCGGCCATGCCGGATCGTTCGAGCACGATGCCCATGAAGGTGAAGAACGGGATCGCCAGCAGCGTATCGTTCGACATCACCCGGCTGCCATAGAAATTATCCGGCAACGCGTGCAGCAACGGCCAGGCGAGATTGATCGAGCCGCCCGAATAGGGCGACAGAAGCACGCCGATGAAGAAGAACATCAGACCGTTGGCGGCGAGCGAGAAGGCGACGGGGTAGCCGATCAGCAGAAAGACGATCAGCGAGGCGAACATGATCGGCGCCATGTTCTGGGCGATGAACTCGATCACGAGCGCACCTCTTCGACGAGCGCCTTGGCTTCGAGTTCGGCCTGCTCATGCACCGATATGAACGGAGTGGGATCGTCCATCCGACCGCGCATGATGGCGATCTTCTTGATGATCTCGGAAATGCCCTGCAGCGCGAGCAGGAAAAAGCCGACCAGCAGGATCGCCTTCGCCGGCCAGATGATCAGCCCGCCGGAATTGTTCGACATCTCCCCGCTGCGATACGACAGCGACACATAGGGAACGAAATAGACCACCATCAACGTCACGAACGGCATCAGGAAGAAGACGTGACCGAAAAGGTCGATCCAGTGCTGCACGCGGCGCGAGAACATGCCGTAGACGATATCGATGCGGATATGGTCGTTCTGCTTCAGAGTGTAGGCGGCGGCCAGCATGAAGGCGGCGCCGAACAGATACCATTGCAATTCCAGCCAGGCGTTCGAGGACATGTCGAACACCTTGCGGATGACGGCGTTGGCGGCGCTTACCAGGATTGCCAGCAGGATCAGCCACGATACCCATTTGCCGATGAATTCGTTCAAACGGTCAATGGCTCTGGAAAGAGCGAGAAGCCCTGCCATGCATTCCTCCCTTGTGTCAGAGCACGCCGGTTCCCTGTCCGTCGCGTCGCTGTGGACCAACGGTATGCAGTGCGTGGTTCGGCGGGTCAACATGGGACAGCCCGCATAAACACGGTTGTGAGGTGACGCCCGGCAAAAATGCTACCGCGTCGTTTGCATGTCCAAGGACATGCGGCTCGTTCATCCAACCAAAGTCGGATGCGGCTCAGGCGATCTTCTGTTGGTCGCGGCCGGAGCCGATCAGCACAAGCATGGCGACGAGGAACAGGTACATCCAGCCGTCCCGCCATTCGAGCGGGAAATAGCCGGCCCATAGCGATTCGGCCATGCCGAAGGCGGCTGCGCCCAGTGCCGCCCGCAAAGGCGAGAGATAGCCGCCCACTGCGGTCACGAACAGGATTTTCAACCCGTAGACCAAACCTGTGCCGAAGCTGATGTTGCCGTAGTAGAAGGCGGCGAGCACGCCAGCCAGTGCTGCGCAAAGGCCGCCGAAAAGCACCGCACGCCGAAACACCGCGCGGACATCGACACCGCACATCGCAGCGGCCTTGGGATCGTCGGATACGGCACGCCAGCTTCGGCCGAAGCTGGAATGTGTGAACCCCCACGCAGCCAGCGCAATAGCCGCCAGCACGGCGGCGCAATCGAGCAACTGGATCAGCGTCAACGTCGCCTTGAAGCTGGCATTCTGCGCGAAGACGATGGTCTGGGCCAGCATTGGCGGCAACCATAGGTCATGGGTATCGGCGGCGATGCGGCTGGCTTCCGACAAGACCAGCAATATGCCGAGCGTCGTCACCACGATGGCGTTGGGCGAGCGGTCGGCCAGCGGTTCGAAGATGCTTCGCGACAGGACATGGCTGAGCAGCGCCGCATAAAGGAATGCCGCAGCTACGCCGAGCGCGACCGATGCAAACAGCGTCAGCCACAGCGCCTGATAGCCGAACGCCGCGGTGAGGATCATCGTATGCCCGCAAAAGGCGAACAGCGCGCCATAGGCAAGATTGGTACGGTGCAGGATGCCGTTGGTCAGCACGTAGCCGAAGGCAAGCAATGCGTAGAGCGCGCCCGAATGCAGCCCGTTCAGAACCTGCTGGAAGAAATAGAGCATGCAAGACCCTCGATGCATGCCCCGCAATCGGGGCGGGGGTTTGGGGCGAACGACATTCTCAATACGGCGATCGCCTCACTGACGAGCGTTGCACCCGGAATCTAACTTGTCAAACGCGATTTATCGGTTAGATTCTCCATATGATAGTATCCTGGACTCCGCATCGCTTCACCGGTGGCATGCTGGCGCTCGACACGGCGAACACCGTCGTTTTGCGGAACGATCCAAAGGAAACCTTCGACCGTTTCGACGATCCGGCCGAGATCGCCCGCTTTGCCGAAGCCGCGAGCGGCTTTCGCGCCGCCGAGCTCGGCGGCAGGCGGCTCGTAGCGCCGGCGCCTGAAAAGATCGCACCGGTGGTGCTGTCGATTCGCGAGACGACCGATCGGCTGTTTCGCGGCGCGGTATCGAAAGGTGCGATCGACACCGCCGACATGCCTGAATTCCTGCAAGCCTGCGCCGATGGCCTCGCCCATGGCCACACCGAAATCGGCACGCCCGGGAAACCGTTCGGCGACCCGGCAAATCCGATCGCCTTCGAGGCGGCGCTTGCGGTCTCGGCGCTGTCTCTGCTGCGCAGCGACACCATCGCCAGGCTGAGGATATGTCCGAACTGCAGCTGGCTGTTTGTCGACCGAAGCCGCAATTCCAGCCGCCTCTGGTGCGACATGGCGGTGTGCGGCAACCGCCAGAAGGCAAACCGATACTATCGCCGCCGGACCGCGGCCAGGGAGGTCACCAATGTCTAAGAAATGTTCGCGCGCGATGATTGTCGTCGCGGCGTTGTTTGCGGCGGCCGCGCTCGGCGCCTGCCGTGATTCCGGCAAGGACCAGCTGTTCGCCATTTCCGGGAAGCTGTTCGAGTTCAACTACCGGCTGGGTATCGCCACCTATGTCATCACCCTCAATCCGCTGCGGCCGGTGGGTGAGGGACAGGTCGCCGTGGTCTCCTTCCAGAACCCGGCCGGTGGTGATCCGATCATCGTCACCCAGAAAATATGGCCGAAGCTGCCGCATGTGACGCTCACCAGCCCGCCGCTCACCTGCGTTGTCAAGGACAAGCCCTATGCGGTGTCGATCCGCATCGAGGATTCCGGCGGCAAGTTGCTGCAGAGTTTCGAGACCACTCTGACGTCCTCGCTCGACCAGTCGGTCCTGCCCGACCGGCCTCTGGTGGTCGGGCCAGTCTACGAGCTCAACAAGGACTTGGCCGGCCATGTCGACGGCAAGCTGCCCGGTGAACCGAAGCCCAGTTGCCCAAAGGCTGCATGATGCGTCACCAGCGGCACCGACCGCCGCCGGAGTTTTCGTGCTCGGCCATCCTCCCCGACAGGCGTTTCGTGGCGCCACACGGCCGCGGACGGATCGTTTGTTGCGGACCGCCTGGCACCTTCGATTTTGTTTGACCTCCCCGGCAAGGGAAGAAAGACTGTGGGCACTCGACTCCGACGTTGGCCGCGCACCTCCAGACGCGACCTCCGCACAGGAAATGCCTGATGACGCTGCACAATGTCGCGCTCGACGACAAGTTCGACCTGGCAAAGGAGCGCATCTTCCTGTCGGGTGCCCAGGCAGTCATCCGCATGCTTCTGATGCAGCGCGAGCGCGACCGCCGGGCTGGCTTGAACACCGCCGGTTTCGTCTCCGGCTATCGCGGCTCGCCGCTCGGCGGCCTCGACATGCAGCTGTGGAAGGCCAGGAACCAGCTCGCTCAGTCGGACATCGTCTTCCAGCCCGGTCTCAACGAAGAGCTCGCCGCCACCGCCTGCTGGGGCTCGCAGCAGGCCGAATTGCTGGGCGAGGGTACCCATGACGGCGTTTTTTCAGTCTGGTACGGCAAGGGTCCGGGCGTCGACCGCTCCGGCGACGTGTTCCGCCACGCCAATCTCGCCGGGTCGTCAAAACATGGCGGCGTGCTGGCCCTGATGGGTGACGACCACATGGCCGAATCCTCGACCAACGCGCATGCCACCGAGTTCCTGTTCGTCGACACCATGGTGCCGATCCTTAATCCGGCCGGCGTCCAGGAGATCATCGACTACGGCCTCTGCGGCTTTGCCATGTCGCGTTTTGCCGGCACCTGGGCGGCGATCAAATGCGTCAAGGACAACATCGAATCGACGGCCTCGGTCGATGCCGCGCTCGACCGGCTAGATATCGTCATCCCGGACTTCGACATGCCGCCCGGCGGCCTCAACATCCGTAACGAGATCGACATGCTCGGCCAGGAGGAGCGGTTGCATGAATACAAGCGCGCCGCCGCTTCGGCCTTCATCCACGCCAATGGGCTGAACCGGATCGTCTATTCGGGCGGCAGCAGCGCCAAGCTTGGCATCGTCACCATCGGCAAGAGTTATCTCGACGTTCGCCAGGCGCTGGAGGATATCGGCGTCGACGAAGCGGCCGCCAGTCGTATCGGTATCAGGCTGTTCAAGGTCGGCTGCCCGTGGCCGCTCGACCTGCAGCACATCGCCGACTTTGCTCGCGGCCTCGATACCATCGTCGTCGTCGAGGAGAAACGCTCGCTGATCGAGGTGCAACTGCGCGAGAACCTTTACGGCACAGCGACGCAGCCGGTCATCGTCGGCAAGAAGGACGAGCGCGGCGACTGGCTGTTCCCGGCCAAGGGCGCGCTCGACCCCAACGACATTGCCATTGCGCTCGGCGAGAGGATTTTGCGAACGATCGGCCCGTCGGAAGAAATCGCTGCGCGGGTGGCGAAGTTGCGCCAGTTCCAGGCGATGCTGGCCGACACGTCAGACATCGCCTCGCGCACGCCCTTCTTCTGCTCCGGCTGCCCGCATAATTCCTCGACCAAAGTGCCGGACGGCTCGCTCGCCGCCGCCGGAATCGGCTGCCATTTCATGGCGTTATGGATGGACCGCAACACCGTCGGCTTCACCGCCATGGGCGGCGAGGGCGCGCAGTGGGTCGGCCAGGCGCCGTTCTCGAAGCGCGAGCACATCTTCCAGAATCTGGGCGATGGCACCTACAACCATTCGGGTGTGCTGGCGATCCGCTTTGCGCTCTCGACCGACGCCAACATCACCTACAAGATCCTCTACAATGACGCCGTCGCGATGACCGGCGGGCAGCCGCACGAGGGCGGCCTGACGGTGGACATGATCGCAAGGCAGGTGCGCGCCGAGGGCGTCGAGCGCATCGCTATCGTCACCGACGAACCGGACAAATATACCGGCAAGGTGGAATTTCCCGGCGGCGCCACCATCCATCACCGCGACGACCTCGATCTCGTCCAGCGCGAGTTGCGTTCGGTCAAAGGCGTCTCGGTGCTGCTCTACGACCAGACCTGCGCCGCCGAGAAGCGTCGCCGCCGCAAGCGCGGCACCTTCCCCGATCCCGACAAGCGTATCTTCATCAACGAGCTGGTCTGCGAAGGCTGCGGCGATTGCGGCGTGCAGTCGAATTGCGTCTCGATCCAGCCGGTCGAGACCGAATTCGGCCGCAAGCGCAAGATCGACCAGTCGAGTTGCAACAAGGACTTCTCTTGCGTCAACGGTTTCTGCCCGTCCTTCGTCACAGTTCACGGCGCCAAAATCAGGAAAGCCGAAGGCATTGCCGGCGCGGCCGACCCGCTCGCGGGGGTGCCGGCGCCGGCGCAATTTGCGCTCGGTGAACAAGGCTGGGCGGCGATCATCGACGGTGTCGGCGGCACCGGCGTCGTCACCATAGGCGCGGTGCTCGGCATGGCCGCGCACCTGGAAGGCAAGGGCTGCGGCATGATCGACATGGCCGGCCTCGCCCAGAAGGGCGGCTCTGTGTTCACCCATGTCCGCATCGCCCGCACGCCGGACGACATCCACGCCATTCGGGTATCGGCCGGCAAGGCCGATCTCGTGCTCGGCTGCGATCTCGTCGTTTCGGGTGCCAAGAAGGTGTTGGCCGCGGTGCGCGAAGGCCATACCATCTTCCTCGCCAACACCGCCGAGATCATGCCGGGCGAGTTCGCCCGTTCGGCCGATTTCTCGCTGCCCGTCGAGCGGCTGAAGAAAGCGATAAGAACTGCCGCGGGCGACGACAGGACGCATTTCTTCGACGCTACCCGCACCGCCACCGCGCTGTTCGGCAGCTCGCTTGGCGCCAACATGTTCATGCTCGGCTTCGCCTTCCAGCACGGCGGCTTGCCGCTGTCGGCGGAGGCGGTCGAGAAGGCGATCGAGCTCAACGGCGAGGCGGTAGCGATGAATATCGCGGCATTTCGCTGGGGCCGCCGCGCCGCCCACCAGCCGGATTTCGTCCGCAGCCTTCTCGCCCAGCCGGGCAAGGCCACGCAGCCTGCCGCAATTGCCGAGACGCTGGACGATATGATTGCTCGCCGCGTCGCCTTCCTGACCGCCTATCAGAACGCCGCCTATGGCAAGCGCTATGCCGACAGACTGGCGGCGCTGCGCAAGGCCGAAACCAATGCTGTGCCTGGTTCGACCGTGGTGACCGAGGCTGCCGCAAAGAACCTGTTCAAGCTGATGGCGATCAAGGACGAATACGAGGTGGCGCGGCTTTATACGGACGGCTCCTTTGCCGCAGAGCTCGCAAAGCAGTTCCAGAGCTACGACAAGCTCGAATTCCATCTCGCACCGCCGATCATGGGCAGGCGCGGCAGTGACGGCAAGCCGAAGAAATCGAGCTTTGGCCCGTGGATGATGAACGGGTTCCGCCTGCTGGCGGCGATGAAGGGCCTGCGCGGCACCGCTTTCGACCTGTTCGGCTACAGCGCCGAGAGGCGTATGGAGCGGCAGCTTCTTGCCCTCTATGAAGCCGACCTGGAGCTTGTCGCCGGCGCGCTGGCACCGGGCAAGATCGAGGCTGCTGCCGCGCTTGTTTCCGTACCGGCGCTCATCCGCGGCTTTGGCCACGTCAAGCAGGCCAGTGCCGAAAAAGCCGCCGGCGAACGCCAGCGTCTGCTCGACCGACTCTCGACGGCGCTGCGGCCGCAACTTCAAGCCGCCGAATAATTCAGCGCTGTGATACGCCTTGTTTACCTGAACTGTAGTTTCCCTGTTTCCGCTGCGTCACCAATGAGTGCCAATAGAGCCCGAACCGCTGCTCTAAACCTTTCTTAAGGCCAATGTGACACTGCTGGGTTCCCCAGGGTTGGGATCCAGGCGTGAATCTGAGACGAAAAAACGAGATTCCGGTCGACGTTTACATTCCGTTCGTGGAAACGCTGTTTCGCGACGGGTTCACGCTGTCGATCGGCCTTGTTGCGCAGACACTCCTCGTCATCCTGGTCTATTGGAAGACCATGGACCTGGCATATCTTCTAGTTGCCGCTGGGCTCATCATTGTCGGTACTCTGCGCCTTCGCAACATCCGGAAATACGGGCGACTTCCTTCCCCCACGACGTGGGAAGAAGCCCATGATCGTGAAAACGATTACATAATTTTCGGTTCGATGCATGGTTTCATGCTTGGCGCATTCTGTTTCGTCAGTATCTATCTGGCAAATGACAGCCACGACAACTATGCCGAAATAGCCTCTGTCTGCGTCACGTTGGCATCGGTCACGTCGATTGCCGGCCGCAATTATGGGTCGCCGCGCATGGTCATGATTTTTATCATAACCACGACATGGCCCATATCGCTTGGCTTTATCCTGCGCGGCGATATCTATCACATCATCCTGGGGCTGATGTCGGCCCCTTTTCTGTTTGCGATCAAGCGGTTTGCCGACATCGTCCGCGAAGTGCTGTTTACCGCCCTGTCGGAGGAAAAGAAGGCGAACCGCATCGCGCAGCGTTTCAACCGCGCGCTCAACACCATGTCGCATGGCCTTGTCATGCTTGGACCCGACGGCCGGGTGGCGGTGGCCAATGCTGAAGCCGCGCACCTGATGTCGCTCAAATCGGCCGATGCGCTGCTAGGCCGCTCGATTCACGGTCTGCTGATGCGCGGCGCTGCAGGCGGCATGCTGGCGCCGAAGGATTGCCGTTACATCGAAGCCCAGCTGACGCGTGCGTTGCGCGAGGGCCGCGACCGTAAGGTCCTGGTTTCGCTTACTAACGGCCAGCACTATGAATTTTCGGCGCGCGAAGGCAGCCAGGAACTGGGCGTCGTCACTTTCGAGGATGTGACCGCTCGGGTCGAGGCGGAAGACAAGATCCGCTTCATGGCGCGCTACGACAGTCTCACCGGCCTGCCCAACCGCGCCTACTTCCACGAGTTGGTGGTGGAAGCCATGGCCTCGGGGGATCCCGAGCGTCTCTGCGGGCTGGTGGTGCTCGATCTCGACGATTTCAAGAGCGTCAACGACACGCTCGGCCATCCGGTCGGCGACGGATTGATCTACGCCGTTGCCGAGCGGCTGGCGGCAGTCGCTGGGCCAGGCATCACCGTCAGCCGCTTCGGCGGCGACGAGTTCATGATCTTCTTCGAGCGCGTCGAGGATGAAAGCCACCTGACCGGCCAGATCGACGAGATCTTCGTCGACCTGCAGGGCGAGGTCGATGTTGCCGGCCATGGATTGCGCATCCAGGCCAGCGGCGGCGCGGTGCTGTCGCGGGTCAAGGATACCGACGTTGACGCCATGATCGTCAAAGCCGACCTTGCACTCTACAAGGCCAAGGAGCTTGGCAAGAACGGTTGGCGGCTGTTCGAGGCCTCCATGGATGCTGCCTTCCGCAGCCGTCAGCTGATGAAGGCGGACCTGCGCAGCGCCGTGGAAAACAACGAATTGCGGGTGGTCTATCAGCCGATCGTGGCGATGAGCACGATGCGTATCGCCAGTTGCGAAGCGCTGTGCCGCTGGGATCATCCCGATCTCGGGCCGATTTCCCCCGGTATCTTCATTCCGCTGGCGGAGGAAATGGGGATTATCTCCGACATCAGCACCTTCGTCCTGCATGCGGCCTGCACGGAATGCGCCAAATGGCCGGCCCAGACCAGCGTGTCGGTCAATCTCTCGGCCAAAGATTTCCGCAACCGTGATGTCATCCAGAAGGTTCGCGACGCGCTGGCTGAATCCGGTCTCTCCGCCGGACGTCTGGAGATCGAGGTCACCGAGACGGCGCTGCTCGACGACAAGTCGCTGACACGCCAATATATCGAGGAGTTGAAGCGGCTCGGCGTGCGCATTGCGCTCGACGATTTCGGTACCGGGTATTCGAGCCTCAGCTATCTCCACAAACTGCCGCTCGACAAAATCAAGATCGATCGATCGTTCCTGATCGATGTCACTCAGAACAGCCGGTCGCTCGAATTGCTCAAGGGCATCGTCAACCTGTCACGGCCGCTGGGACTTTCGGTTACCGTCGAAGGTGTCGAGACCTTCGAACAGCTCAAGATCCTGGCATTGCAGGTCAAGCCGGACCTGGTCCAGGGCTTTCTGTTCGGGTCGGCACTCAGCGCGTCCGGCATCGAGACGATGTCGAGCACCGTCTGGCCCTTCGCCAAGGACATCCAGACGGCAAGGAAGGCGCCGCGGCGCTGACTTCGCGCTGAAAAACCGCGTATTTTGGTATAATTTTATTAATTGTTAACCTTAACGGGCGGTAAACGAGCTCCTACTTATTTTCATCTTTACATCTCATGACCCGTCCGTAGTGTCGGCTGGTGGCGGTAATCGCGGGGAATAAGAGTTCATGTGTGCCCAGTTGAGTTCGCTCGGCCATGCGGCGGGCGCTGGTGGGAAAGACGCGTCCGAGACCATGTCCAGCTTCGCGCAGCATGTTTATGCGCTGCTTGACCGGACGGAGTACCGACGCTGTGAAAGCGGCGAGGACTTCGAAAGTATTTACAGGCTGCGCTACAATTCCTATCGGATGAACGATCTGGTGCCCGAGAATGCGTCCCGTCAGGTCCATGACGAGTTTGACGAACTGCCCAATTGCCATACGTTCGGAATCTACATCGAGGGGCGGCTGGTCAGCACAATGCGCCTGCATAACGTGTCTGCTGATAATGCGACATCACCAGCGCTTAGCGTCTACAAGGACTTGTTGATGCCGCGTCTGGCGGCCGGCGAAGTCTTTATCGACCCGAGCCGTTTTGCCGTGGACGCCGAATGGTCACGGCTTTACCCGCAGATCCCCTATGTGACGCTGCGCCTTGCGGGCATGGCTTGCTTCCATTTCGGCGCGCCTTACTGCATATCCATGATCCGCGAGGACCATGCGGCTTTCTACAAGCGCATCTATCGGGCGCGACCGATTGGCGATGCGCGGCCCTATGCCGGCGTGATCAACTGTTTCGCGCTGCTTTATCAAGCTGATGTCCTGGCGATCAAGAATGAAACCTACGCTCGCTTTCCGTTCTTCCGTTCGACGCCAATGGAGCAGCGCATGTTGTTCGATACGCCCGGTGCCGGCGAACTCGCCCCGCTGACCATCCTGCCTACCGCCAAGTATTTTCGCGAAGCCGCCTGAACGAGCCCATGGAGCCTTCCGGTCGCTTCGGCGTTCTGGGCAAGGGTGCTGGTGGTAGGTTGGCATGGCCGACATCCGCCAAGCATCGCTTCGATAGCGATCCGATCAAAGGAACCAATATGACCATTTCGACACTCGCCCTTACCCCGCTTATCTCGCTGATTGCAGGCGTGCTGATCCTGGTGATGCCGCGGCTGCTCAATTATATCGTCGCCCTTTATCTGATCGTTGTCGGCCTGCTCGGTCTGTTCCCACATCTCGCCGGCTAACGCCATCGGCAATAGCGGACCTGCCATCCATTGGGATTGGTATCGCCGTGCTTCGCGCAGCGATTTCAAGTTTTGCTTGAGATTGTTGGCTGCGGCGATGCGGCAATAGCGCCATTGCCCTTAACGCGGCTTTTCGCTATGTGCCTGAAAGATGTCTTCGAAGGGGTATTCCAATGGCTGAACACACGCCGACCGGTCCTGTCGAACTGGGCGCGAAGATGGACTATGCCGAGCATGATCGGACCTATGCGGGCTTCCTCAGGCTCGCGAAATACGGATCGCTGTTTTGCCTCGCCGTGCTTCTGGCAATGGCTTTCGGCTTCTTCGCAGGCGGCTTCTTCTCGGGGTTTATCCTGTTCGTTCTGATCCTCGCCGTCGGCGCCTTCGTTCTCCGGTAAATTCTTCAAAACCCTTGCCCGTGACATCGCCGGAAGTCCGGCCGGCGTCCTGCGCAGACAGGTTCCAGCCGAAAGGATCATGCGGTGGGACAGACGGTTTTCATCCCTCGTGAGCTCGATGCGAACGAGCCGCGCGTTGCTGCCTCGCCGGATACGGTGAAGCGGCTGGCGGGGCTGGGGTTCGACCTAATCGTCGAAAGCGGGGCCGGCACTGCCTCGCGCATTCCCGACGAGGAGTTTGCCAAGGCGGGCGCTGCGATCGGTAAGGCCGGCGATGTCGCCAAGGCCGATGTGGTGCTGAAGGTGCGCCGGCCTGATGAAGCGGAGCTGAAGGCCTATCGCCGGGGCACTGCGGTCATCGCCATCATGGATCCCTACGGCAACGATGCCGGTGTCGCCGCTCTGGCAAGGGCCGGCGTCACCGCCTTCTCGATGGAGTTCATGCCGCGCATCACCCGCGCCCAATCCATGGATGTCCTGTCCAGCCAGGCGAACCTCGCCGGCTATCAGGCAGTGATCGACGCGGCTGCCGAATATGACCGGGCGCTGCCGATGATGATGACGGCCGCCGGCACCGTGCCGGCGGCGAAAGCCTTCATAATGGGCGTCGGCGTCGCCGGCCTGCAGGCCATTGCGACGGCAAGACGGCTTGGCGCCGTCGTCACCGCCACCGACGTGCGTCCCGCCGCCAAGGAACAGGTCGCCTCGCTGGGCGCAAAGTTCCTGGCGGTCGAGGATGAGGAGTTCAAGGCGGCCGAGACCGCTGGCGGCTACGCCAAGGAAATGTCGAAGGAGTATCAGGCCAAGCAGGCGGCACTGACCGCCGAGCACATCGCCAAGCAGGACATCGTCATCACCACGGCGCTGATTCCCGGCCGTCCGGCGCCGAAACTGGTTTCGGCCGCGATGGTCGCCTCGATGAAACCCGGCTCTGTGATCGTCGACCTCGCGGTCGAGCGCGGCGGCAATGTCGAGGGCGCCGTGCCGGGGCAGGTGGTGACCACCGCCAACGGGGTAAAGATCGTCGGCCATCTCAACGTTCCTGGTCGCGTCGCCGCCTCGGCCTCGCTTCTCTATGCCAGGAACCTCTATGCCTTCCTCGAGACGCTGGTCGACAAGGCGACGAAGACACTTGCTATCAACCGCGACGACGAGCTGGTCAAGGCAACCATGCTGACCGATGCTGGCAAGGTCGTGCATCCCGCCTTCGTCTGGGCTGAGCAGGAGCCGCCAAAGGGCCAACATGTCGAACCGCCGGCCATTCCGGCCAGGACAATGGTTGCCGAGGCTTCGGCGAAGCCGGCTGCGAAGAAAACGGTCGCTTCGAGGAAGCCCAAGACCACCGGAGGGATCGCGTGATGGATCAGACCCTGCAGAAAGCCCTCGACCAGCTCGACCAGGCCACAGCTGCCGTGCGGCTCGCCGTGCAGAACGTTGCCGTCGCTCCCGGCACTGAGGCGGCCGGCGACGCCGCGCACGCGCTGTCCGGCGGCGCGATCGATCCTTTCGTCTTCCGCTTCGCCATTTTTGTGCTGGCGATCTTCGTCGGCTACTACGTCGTCTGGTCGGTGACGCCGGCACTGCACACGCCATTAATGGCGGTCACCAACGCCATTTCCTCCGTCATCGTCGTCGGCGCGTTGCTGGCCGTCGGCATCTCGGCCTCCGGCATCGCCACCGGCTTCGGCTTCGTTGCGCTGATGCTGGTATCGGTCAACATCTTCGGCGGCTTCCTCGTCACCCAGCGCATGCTGGCCATGTACAAGAAGAAGGAAAAGTAGGCCGCTATGAACGCCAACTTCGCCTCCTTCCTCTACCTGGTCTCCGGCATCCTGTTCATCCTGGCATTGCGCGGCCTGTCGCACCCGACCAGCAGCCGCCAGGGCAATACGTACGGCATGATCGGCATGGGCATTGCCATCGCCACGACGCTGGCGCTGGCCACCCCTTCCGCCGGACGCTTCGCGCTGATCGTGCTCGGGCTAGCCATCGGCGGCTCGGTCGGTGCGGTCACGGCACGGCGCATTGCCATGACCTCGATGCCGCAGCTGGTCGCCGCCTTCCACTCGCTGGTCGGTCTTGCCGCGGTCATGGTGGCGGCCGCCGCCATCTATGCACCGGAAAGCTTCGGCATCGGCACCGTCGCCGATATCCATGCCCAGGCGCTGATCGAGATGAGCCTCGGCGTTGCCATCGGCGCCATCACCTTCACCGGCTCGGTCATCGCCTTCTTGAAGCTCGACGGCCGCATGTCGGGCAAGCCGATCATGATCGGTGGCCGCCACTTCATCAACGCGGCCCTGGGCATTGCGCTGATCGTGCTGATCGTGCTGCTCGTCACCACCGAGTCCAAGCTGGTCTTCTGGCTGATCGTTGCCGCCTCGCTGGTGCTGGGTGTGCTTCTCATCATCCCGATCGGTGGCGCCGACATGCCGGTGGTCGTGTCGATGCTGAATTCCTATTCGGGCTGGGCCGCCGCCGCACTAGGCTTCACGCTCGGCAATCTGGCGCTGATCATCACCGGCGCGCTGGTCGGTTCGTCCGGCGCCATCCTGTCCTACATCATGTGCAAGGGGATGAACCGGTCGTTCATCTCGGTCATCCTCGGCGGCTTCGGCGGCGAGACATCAGCCATTGCCAACGACGGCATCGAGCGCACGGTCAAGCAGGGCTCGGCCGAGGATGCCGCCTATCTGATGATGAATGCGCAAAAGGTCATCATCGTGCCGGGCTACGGCATGGCCGTCGCCCAGGCACAGCACGCGCTGCGCGAGATGGCCGACAAGCTCAAGGCCAACGGCGTCGATGTCAAATACGCCATCCACCCCGTCGCCGGCCGCATGCCCGGCCACATGAACGTGCTCCTGGCCGAAGCCAATGTGCCTTATGACGAAGTGTTCGAGCTGGAGGACATCAACTCTGAGTTCGCGCAGGCCGACGTCGCCTATGTCATCGGTGCCAACGACGTCACCAATCCCTCGGCTCGTGACGACAAGTCCTCACCGATCTACGGCATGCCGATCCTCGACGTCGACAAGGCCCGCACCTGCCTGTTCGTCAAGCGCTCGCTCGGCTCCGGCTATGCCGGCATCGACAACACGCTGTTCTACAAGGACGGCACCATGATGCTGCTCGGTGACGCCAAGAAGATGACCGAGGAGATCGTCAAGGCGATGGATCACTGAACGGCGTCGTTGCCAACTCACTGCCGATCGTCGAATGCAGCCCGGCTCCGCGCCGGGCTTTTTCTTGGCTGTTACCGGTTCTGAAGCTACGATGCCGACCCGTCGTCTTGCTAACGGCGTCATCGTGGAGGTGCTGGTGCCCGACCCTGGTTCTGCTGCATCGCCGGCCGCCGATCTGACCGCAGCAGAGAAGGCGCCACGCAAGCGCAGCCAGGCGGTGGTGGTCGTGCACGGAATGGGCGAACAGCGGCCCATGGACACGTTGAGGGGATTTGTCCAGGCCGTATGGAGCCACGATCCGGCCCGTGCTCCGTTCTATGCCCATGTCGCCGATCCGGCCGACCCGATGGGCGCGAAAATCAACCAGAGCTGGATCACGCCCGACAGCCGGACCAATTCGCACGAGCTTCGCCGGATCACCACGCCCTATGATGTCGATGGCCGCCGCACCGATTTCTACGAGCTTTACTGGGCCGACATCACCCAGGGCACGACCCGGAGCCGCCTTGCTGCCTGGGTGACCACCCTGCTCTGGCGCAAGCCCGCCGATATTCCGCACGATGTGCGCAGACTCTACGCCGTCACGCTTTTGGCAACCATCGTCGTCCTCGGCGCGGCGCTGGCGCTCGCAACGTCGGCCTGGCAAGGCTACATCTCCTGGACGACCGGCGTGGTTGTCACCGTCGTTGCGTCATTCGTTGTCTGGTCGGTGGACCAGTTTGGCCTACCTTATTTCGGCGATGTCGCCGCCTATGTGCGGGCCGAAGCGGCAACGGTCGAGAAGCGGGCGCTGGTCCGCGAGCGTGGCCTCAAGCTGCTGAAGCGTCTTATGACGGACGACGCCTATGACCGCATCGTGCTGGTCTCGCACAGCCTTGGGTCGATCATCGCCTATGATCTGTTGCAGATATTGTGGGCCGATTTCAGGCCTCGAAGGCTGGAAGCCATTCGTGACAGAGCGCGGCTGAAGGCGATCCACGCCGTCGACAAGGCGACGCTGGCCGCCGATGCCGCCGCCTGGCCCGACAGCCTCGACGACCTCCCCGCATTCCGGCGCAGCCAATGGGAGCTCTACCGGCAGCTTCGCGTCGGCGACGCCGATCATCCGCTGTCGTGGAAGATCAGCGATTTCGTCACGCTCGGCAGTCCGCTGACCCACAGCGAGTTTCTGGTGACCTACAACCTCGCCGAATTCAGGCGCGGCATCGCCGAGCGGCTGTTCTCGGCATGCCCGCCGATCGCCGACAGGGCGGCGGGCGCGACCATGCTCTACCAGGAAGGGCGCAGCCATTCCGGCAAGCCGCAGCGGGCGGTGCATCATGGCGCGGTGTTTGCAGCGACGCGCTGGACCAACATTTTCGACAGGGGCAATGGCTGGCTGACCGGCGACCCGATTTCCGGGCCGATGACGGAAAATTTCGGTCCCGGCGTGGAAAACATCCAGGTCGAGCTGCGCGGCTCGCGCGGCCGCGTCTTCACGCACAGGCTCTACTGGTCGCTGACGGCGAGCGGCGTCGAGGTCAACGCGCCGGCCGGCGCACAGCCGCGCTCGCACCTTGCCGTGCTGCGCGATGCGGTCGATCTTGGCCGCAAGCTGGAGGACTGAGCTATCGGTCGGGCGATGCAGCGCACGACAATGCCGCGCCGGCAGTTGAAAGCAAGGTCCGCTTCGAGGGTAATCTTCCCGAAGCGGACCGAGTTCGCTTAGTCACCGATCAACGATTGGTCAGGAAAATCGCTTCCTCTTCGTCGCGCTGCCTGCCGCCAAGTGCTGCAGCCGCGCTGGCGATAAAAGCCCCGACGACCAGCGACAGCGCGCCAATCAGTGAGATGGTGGCGCCTGCCTTTCTGGCGGTGTCGGCCGCCTGCTGGGCCTTAACCTTGGCCTCCTGCGCTTTGGCGATTACCGCATCGACACGAGCGGTGGCATCGGCTTCGGACAGACCTGTGCGGGCGGCCACCAGCCGCGACAGATAGGTCTTGTCTTCGGCCGATATTTCGCCTGCTGCGGCACTCGCGATCAGAATGCGCGATGCCTGCGCCGTTGCCGCGGCGTCGCTCTCCGGGTTGGCGGCAGCGAGCCTTGCCGGATCGGCCGCGCGGAACAGCGTATCGACGAAATACGATGTGGCGTTGTCGGTCGAGGCGCCACCAGCGTTTGCAGCGGCACCTGCCGAAGCGCCCATTGCCGCGCCGGATGCCACAGTCGAAGCAGCCTGCACACCGGTGCCTATCGCGGCCGAAAGAGCCGTGCCGAGCACCCCGGCGACGAGCAGCGTCGCCAGCGCCCAGGCCAGGAAGCCGTGAGCGGTATCGCGGAAGAAGACTTCATCGGTGTGGATGCCGACCCATTTGGTGCGCAGCCGCCCGGCAAGGTAGCCGCCGACGCCCGACGACAGCCATTGCACGACGATCAGCCAAACGGCGGTGGAAACGGCGAAAGTGGTGACTGACGCACCCGAGCCGGACCATGGCGACACCATGCTCAGCCCAAGCCCGGAGCCGAGCAGCATCAGAATGAACGTAAGTGTCGAGGCAGCAAAGGCCCCGGCGACGATTGGCCCCCAGCTGACGGCGGGGGAAGAGGATTCCGTCGGTGCGGAAACGTCGACAGTCGTTAGGGTTGACGGCATCGAAGTCCCCTACCTTGCGAACAGCATGATCAGAATAATGATCGGAATCGGGACTCCGAGAAGCCAGAGCAAAATGCCACGTCCCATGGATGCCTCCTGCGGCGATTGTGATCGACTACAATGCCTTGAAAGCCTTTCCGTTCCGGCGGTCCTGGTGATCTTTGTTGCGTTGCAGCAGTTGGTATTGGTGCGCCAAGGCGCACCAATGCACTTCATGCCTGCTGGCTGGGTATCTCGGCCTTGGCTCAGATATCCAGATTGGCAACCGACAGCGCGTTTTCCTGGATGAATTCGCGCCTTGGCTCGACCTCGTCGCCCATCAGCCGTGAAAACAATGAGTCCGCATCGGTCGCGTCATTGACCTTGACCTGTAAGAGCGAGCGCACATTCGGGTCAAGCGTCGTTTCCCAGAGCTGCTCGGCGTTCATTTCGCCAAGGCCCTTGTAGCGCTGCATGGTCAGACCCTTGCGGCCGGTGGCAAACACGGCATTAAGCAGTGCCAGCGGCCCCGAGATGGTTTCTGAGACATCCTTGCGGCGCAGCACCGGCGGCTCGCCGTAAACTTCTGCCAGGCGTGGCGCATAGCGGTCGAGCTGGCGTGCGTCGGCGGAATTGATCAGCGCCAGGTCGAGATGTGCGAACTCCTTGACGCTGCGCACTGTTCGCTCGAAGACATAGCCGCCGATGCCCTCGTTCGAGGTCGACATGCGGCCGATCCAGCCGCGTTCGGTATCCTCGGCGATAATATCCAGACGGCGCGCAACACGCTCGGCCGTCTCGTTGGCGCGGCCGAGGTCGGTGAAGATCTCCGGGTTGAGCGCGCCGGCGATCGCTGCCTGCTCGACCACGCCTCTGTTATAGCGCGTATGCAATCCGTTGATGAGCTGGCGGACAGCCAAGGCGTCGTCGATGGCGCTGCGCAGGTCCTGCCCGGCCCGCACCTCGCCCGCGCTGAGCGCAAGCGACGCTTCTTCCAGCCCGGAGCCGATCAGGAATTCCTCGAAGGCGGCTTCGTCCTTGATGTATTGCGAGCTCTTCCCGCGCGTCACCTTATACAGCGGCGGCTGCGCGATGTAGAGATGGCCGCGTTCGATCAGTTCCGGCATCTGGCGGAAGAAGAAGGTCAGCAGCAAGGTGCGGATGTGGGCACCGTCGACATCGGCGTCGGTCATCAGGATGATCTTGTGGTAGCGCAGCTTGTCGGCATTGAACTCGTCCTTGCCGATCGAGGTGCCGAGCGCGGTGATCAGCGTGCCGATCATGTCGGAGCCGAGCATGCGGTCGAAGCGGGCGCGCTCGACATTGAGGATCTTGCCGCGCAGCGGAAGAATGGCCTGGTTCTGGCGCGAACGGCCGCCCTTGGCCGAGCCGCCGGCGCTGTCGCCCTCGACGATGAAGATCTCGGATTTCGCCGGATCGCGCTCCTGGCAATCGGCCAGCTTGCCGGGCAACGAGGTGACGCCGAGCGAACTCTTGCGGGTGATGTCGCGTGCCTTGCGCGCGGCTTCGCGCGCGGCAGCGGCCTGGATGACCTTCTCGATGACCGCCTTGCCCTCGGTCGGGTGCTCCTCGAGCCAGGTGCCGAGCGCTTCGTTGACAAGCCCTTCGACCACCGGGCGAACCTCGGACGACACCAGCTTGTCCTTGGTCTGCGAGGAGAATTTCGGGTCGGGAACCTTGACCGACAGCACCGCGGTCAGCCCTTCGCGGCAATCATCGCCGATTAGCGCCACTTTTTCCTTCTTGGTCAGGCCCGAGGAGTCGCCATAGCCGGTTATCTGGCGCGTCAGCGCACCGCGGAAGCCTGCCAGATGCGTACCGCCGTCGCGTTGCGGGATGTTGTTGGTGAAGGCCAGCACGTTTTCATGGTAGCTGTCGTTCCACCACATGGCGACTTCGACGGTGATGCCGTCGCGCTCGGCGCGGATCGATATCGGCTTGTCGAGCAACGGCTTCTTCGTCCGGTCGAGATATCGGACGAACTCTTCCAGCCCGCCATCGTAGTGCAATTCATGGCGCACGATGTCGGCATGGCGGGCATCGGTCAAAACGATGCGCACGCCGGAGTTCAGGAAGGCGAGTTCGCGCAGCCGGTGCTCCAGCGTACCGTAGTCGAATTCGACCATGGTGAAGGTCTCGGACGACGGCAAAAACGTGATTTCGCTGCCGCTGCGGCCTTCATAGGTGCCGGGGACCTTGTCCTGTTCATAACTGCCGGTGATGCGCAACGGCGCGTCGGCATTGCCATGCGTGAAGCTCATCTCGTAGATTTGGCCGTTACGGCGGATCTTCAGCTTCAGCCAGGCCGACAAGGCGTTGACGACCGACACGCCGACGCCGTGCAGGCCGCCCGACACCTTGTAGGAGTTCTGGTCGAACTTGCCGCCGGCATGCAGCTGCGTCATGATCACTTCGGCCGCCGAAATGCCTTCGCCGGTGTGGATATCGGTCGGAATGCCGCGGCCATTGTCGATGACCGTCACCGATCCGTCCGGATTGAGCGTCACCGTCACCAGGTCGGCATGGCCGGCCAGTGCTTCGTCGATGGCGTTGTCGACGACCTCATAGACCATGTGGTGCAGGCCCGAGCCGTCGTCGGTGTCGCCGATATACATGCCCGGCCGCTTGCGAACGGCATCCAAGCCCTTCAAAACCTTGATGGAATCGGCGCCGTATTCGGCTTCAACGCCGTTGGCGATGTCGGTCTGGTCGCTCATGAAAACCTGTCTGATTGATGCCGTGTGCAGAGCGCGAAAAATCGGCGTCGAATCGCGCATTTCTAATGTCGTAGATATAGGCGCAAAAGGCGGTTTTTCCAAGGTTTGCAGGCATTTCCGAACGGAATGACCGTCGCGTCGGCCGGCTACTGGCGCTTGGCTTCGATCCTGGCCAGCCGCTCACGCAGGAACTGGACCATGAACTTGTATCGCGGCGCCAGCCGACCGGTCCGGTCGAGCTCGAGCGTCATGTCGAGCGCCTTGGAAAGCACGGCCTTCGGGTCCTTTGCGACTTGGGCGTAGTCGATATAGGCGACCACCAGGTCGCGCTGCCAGGTGGCGTTGTCCGGATCGGACCGGGCAAGTTTCTCACGAATGGCCAGGCTGTCCTGAAGGGCTTGCCGCGCCCCCCTGACGTCGCGCTGCCTGAGGCGCAGCGTGGCGATCTCGGACAGCGTTATCGACAAGTCCCGCTGCCAGTCGGAATTGGCGGGATCGAGCTTCGCCAGCCGCTGCGCAATCGCGTAGCTGTCCAGATAGGCTTTCAGCGAGCCTTTGTGGTCGCCCTGTATAGCCAGGACGCCGGCGACTTTCTCGATGCATACGGACAGGTCGCGCTGCCATTCGGTGTTGTTCGGGTCGCCGGCGGCGAGCGCGCTGGCCTGCGAAAGTGCTTCACGATAAGCCGAAAGTGCCGCCTGCCAATTCTGCCGGTCGCTCAGCGCGTTGCCGATCTTGGCATTGCCGACCGACAGGTCGCGTTTCAGCTCGGTGTCGTCCGGATCGCGTTTCGCCAGTTGCTTGACGATCGCCAGGCCCTCCTTGTAGGCAGCTAGCGCCCGCACGGCGTCGCCGCGTTCGCGCAGCAGGTCGCCTATCGTATCGTGGCTGACCGAGACGTCACGCTGCCGGTCGGCGTCTCCCGGTTTGTCCGCGGCCAGCGCCAGCCGCACCTTCAGGCTCTCTTCATAGGCCGCCTGTGCGTTGTCCAGTTGGCCTGCGACATGGGCAAGGTGACCGATCTCATCGTAGGTGATGGTCAGGTCGCGCTGCAGTTCGGCACGGTCGGGCTCTCCGGCGGCGAGCTGTTTCTTGATCGACAGGCTTTCCTGGTAAACCTCGGCGGCGCCGGCCAGATCGCCTTGCGTCGCCAATACGTTGCCGATCTTGTCGTCGGCCATGGCGAGGTCGCCGAACCAGTCCAGATTATCCGGTTCTGCCTCGGTCAGGCCCTGCAGAATGGTTTTGGCCGTCTCATAGTTTTGCAGCGCTGTCGGCAGATTGCCTTGGGCCATCCGCACATTGCCGAGCTTGACGTGGCTGACGGCGAAGTCGCGCTTCACGCTGGGATCGGTTTCATGATGCGACCGCCGCTCGAGATCGGCTTGCAGCGCCTCGAAGGCACGGCCAGCCGCATCGATATTGCCGACCGTGGTATAGAGCTTGCCGAGCTCGTCCAGCGTGCGGATCAAGCGGTCGGCGTCGTCGAGCGACAGCACCACCTGTCCGGCTTCGCCATAAAGCGCGAGCACGGACTCATAGTCCTTGATGGCTGTGGCGTAGTCGAGGTCGGCGCGCGCCGCCCCGCCGGACAGATAGCGCGTCGCGGCCTCGGAGAGCGTGCGGCTGACGAAATTGGCCTTCAAAGCGTTGCGAGAGACACTGTCGATCTCGGCTGCCTCGGCGAGCTTTTTCCGAGCGGCATCGAACGCTCCCAGCGAAAGCTGCTCTTCGGCCTGCCGGCGCAACGCCGACACTCTGAGATCGTCGGATCCGAGCGTCTGCATTTCGCTCCGCACCTTGACGAAGGCGTCGGCTGCCTCACGCAGCCTGGCGTTCAGACTGTCCGCAGAGAGGTGGCCGGCATCGGAACTGATCAACGCGCCATAGAGCGGTGCCAGCGGCATGTCGGCGTCGCTGGCGATCTTCTCCACCTCGCCGCGCATCTCGGGCGTCACCTCGGCCATGGCCAGCAACAAGCGTTCGCGTTCCGGCAATTTCTCCTTGGCCGAGGCGGCAAAGAACAGCTGCGGCAGGCCGCTCTCGACATAGGGCAATTGCCTGCCGCGCGAGAGGTCGTAGACCTCCTGCTGCACGAGCGTCAGCACGGAGCGGATCTCGAGACCTTCGGTGCCGAGGTATTTCGTCAGCGCCGCGGTAAACGGCGAATTCTGGCCCGTCCCATCCGCGGCGGTCTCGCCGGGCGCCGCCGAGAAGGCAAACAGGATGTTTTCTGCCCGCCCGATGCGGCCAAGACCCGGCCGGACCTTGTCGCTGACCTCTTTTACCAGCGCCGTTGCGCCGCGACCTTCGCCGCCCGTAGCCGCGAATGGATCGCTGCGGCACGCATCGAGCACGATCAGTCCGACCTTGCTGGTGGCGGCGACGGTCGCGCGGATCTCCTCCAGCGGCAGGCTGGTCCTTTCCAGCGTAGCGAGCGACGACGCGTCTGCATCGACCGGCAGGAGCCGGTTCTCGCCGGCTATCTCGACGCCGTGGCCGGAGAAGAACACCAGTGCCACGTCGGCGCCTTTGGCATCCTCGCGGAAATCGTCGAGCGCCCGGCGCATGCGCCGCAGGTCGCGGTTGGTTTCGAGGAAGACCTCGAAACCGAGCTTCCTCAGCACCGTTTCCATGACCTCGCCGTCATTGACGGGATTGGCGAGCGGCCGGATCAGCCGGTAGTCGTTCTCGGCGATGACCAGCGCAGCCCGCCGCTCCGCTACGGCGGCAGCGGAGGCCGTCGAGAGGATCAGCAGCAAGGCAAACAGAAAACGCAAATCGAACCGCCCCGGCCCGGTCATTTGACGGAGCATTCCATCTCTTTATGGCATGAGCAAGTTACGGAATCGGCCAGCCGGGTCGTTCGCGTTGTCAGCCGACCCGCATCGGCTTCAGCGCTTCGCTCCAGCGGAACAGCTCGTCCAGCATGGTCCTGGCCCCGCCGAGCACCTGCTCGCTGGGCAGGAAGGCGCCGGTCTCGTCGAGCAGCTTCTGGTACATCGGCAGCGCCACGCCTTCCGGAATCGGCATGACGCCGACGGCGGTCAGCAACGGTTTGACCGCCTGCGCCGCTCGCAAGCCGCCGGAGACACCACCGTAGCTGAGGATGGCGGCCGGCTTGTATCGCCATTCCCTGAGCAGGTAGTCGACCGCGTTGACGATCGCGGGGGCTGCGAAATAGTTGTATTCCGGCGCCACGAAGACGAATGCGTCGGCGGCGTCGATTGCTTTCGACCAGGCTTTCGTGTGGCTGTTTTCGTATTTGGCGAGTCTCGGATGATGCGGCTCGTCCAGCACCGGCAGGTTGAAGGCGGCGATGTCGGTGAGAACCGGCTCGAATTTCCCGTGTTCGCGCGCAAAGCTCTCCAGCCACTTTGCGAAAACGGGTCCGGCGCGGCCCGGCCGCGTGCTGCCGATGATGACGTTCAACTGGTGCTTCAAGGCAGGCTCCCGCCGGTTAGTGGCATCTATGGTGCTGCCACCTAAGATACGCAGCCCGACACAGCAAGCAGGCACTTTCCGGTGCCCCGGTCAAATTCCAGCGAGCGGATGCTTCGCCTTGTCGTCCGGTTACATGGACGCCTGCCTTGCCCGCCACTACATTGAGGTGTCAGCGGAGCAAGCCATGGACAGTCAGCCCGTCCCCTTTGTCCCGCCAGCGCCGAAGCCGCGCACCGCGCCGCCCTCGACGCTGGAGATGATCCGCATCGTCTATCGCAATCCCCTCGAACTGTGGGGCGAGCCGACCTACAACGAGCCCTGGATTTCGGTGACCGGCGTCGGTGGGCCGCTGGTCATCGCCAACGATCCGGGCCTCATCCGGCATGTGCTTGTCGATAATGCCAAGAACTACAAGATGGCGACGGTGCGTCAGAAGATATTGCGGCCAATTCTGCGCGATGGCCTGCTGACCGCCGAAGGCGAGGTGTGGAGGCGTTCGCGCAAGGCGATGGCGCCGGTGTTCACGCCGCGCCACATCTTCGGCTTCGCGGAGCCGATGCTGAAACGCACACTCGAATTCGTCACCCGTTACGAGCAAGGTGGCACCTCGGACATCGCCCACGACATGACGCTGCTCACTTTCGACATCCTGGCCGAGACGCTGTTTTCGGGCGAGATATCGGGCGAGCCCGGCAGCTTCGCCGAGGAGATCGACCGCCTGTTCGAGACGATGGGCCGGGTCGATCCGCTCGACCTTTTGCGTGCGCCCGATTGGCTGCCTCGCCTGACCCGCATCCGCGGCCGCAAGACCATGGCCTACTTCCGCAAGATCGTCACCGACACGGTGCAGATGCGCGAGGCGCGGCTGAGGCGCGCTCCGGACACGGTGCCGCAGGATTTTCTCACGCTGCTGTTGAAGGCGGAGGGACCGGGCGGGCTGACCCGAGCCGAGGTCGAGGACAACATCATCACCTTCATCGGCGCCGGCCATGAGACTACGGCCAGGGCGCTCGGCTGGACGCTCTACTGCCTTGCCGAAGCGCCGTGGGAGCGCGAAAAGATCGAGCACGAGATCGATGCGGTGCTGGCGCGTGAACCCGACCCGACGAAATGGCTCGACGCCATGCCGCTCACCCGGGCCGCCTTCGACGAGGCGCTCAGGCTCTATCCGCCAGCGCCGTCGATCAACCGCGAACCGATCGAGCCCGAAACCTGGAACGGCCTCTACATACCCCGACGTGCCGCGGTGCTGGTGATGCCGTGGGTCGTCCACCGCCATCGGAAATTGTGGGACCGGCCGAACGCTTTCATGCCGGAACGCTTCCATCCGGGAAACCGCGAAAAGATCGATCGTTTCCAGTATTTGCCGTTCGGCGCCGGACCTCGCGTTTGCATCGGCGCCAGCTTCGCCATGCAGGAAGCGATCATCGCGTTGGCGATCATGCTGTCGCGCTACCGTTTTGATACCACTGCTCAAACCCGCCCCTGGCCGGTGCAGAAGCTGACGACGCAGCCGCAAGGCGGCCTGCCGATGCAGGTCACCCGGCGCGCCTCGTAGGCAACCGCACGTCCGTTCGTGTTATGCGGCGGACTTGCGTTGGAACTGGCCGGCGGCGCGGTAGCGCCAGAGATAGCTGGGCAGGATGGTTCCGATCGACCGCGGCTGGATCCCGAGGCCGGCGAGCGTCCTGTTGTCCTTGACGGCGGCTTCCGACACGACATTGTGCTGGCGCAACAGCAGGACTTGGTCCTTGGTCAACAACGGATTGGGCAGCAGCCCGAGAATTGATGCCTGGAGGTTCGCCAGCCACCATGGCACGGGCAGCAAAAGCCGCTTGCGTTCGATGATGACAAGCAGCTCTTGCATACATTCCTTGAAGGTAAGCGCTTGCGGCCCACCGAGTTCATAGATCCGGCCGCCCTGGACCTTGCCGTCGACCGAATGCGCCACCGCCTCGGCGACGTCGCCGACATAGACCGGCTGGAATTTCGTCTGCCCGCCGCCGATCAGCGGCAGCACTGGGGAAAAGCGGGCCATGTTGGCAAAGCGGTTGAAGAAACCGTCCTCCGGCCCGAAATTGATCGATGGCCGCAAGATCACGGCGTCCGGGACCGTCTCCAGAACGGCCTTTTCGCCGAGCGCCTTGGTACGCGCATAGTCCGATTGCGCGTCGAGATCCGCTCCCAGAGCCGAGATGTGGGTGAGGCCGGCGCCGACGGCGCGCGCCGCTTCAGCGACAGCGCGCGCGCCGAACTCGTGGACGGCAGTGAATTTCTGCCGGCCGGCCTCATGCGCGATTGCCACCAGATTGACGACATGGTCTGCGCCCTGCACGGCGCGGTCGACCGACCAGCGCACCCGGACATTGGCCTGCACCGGCTGGATCTGCCCGACATTGCCGAGCGGCTGCAGGTGGCCGGCGAGATCGGGCCGACGGCAGGCGACCCGGATGCGGTAGCCGCGCTTGGCCAGCGCCCGCACGACATGACGACCGACAAAGCCGGAGCCGCCGAACACGACGACGAGCTTTGGGGTCTGCAGGATTTCGGTCATGGCTGGCTCCGGCGGGCTATCCAGATGGCTTGATTGAAGCCGTTTCATAGTCGGTTTCGCGCCAAAGGCAAAGGGCGACCATCGGTCGGCCGGCATTGTTGAAGCATGATTTCCGGTATCCGTTCGAAATGGCAGAAAACGCCGCCGACGTAACTCCATTCGGGACAGGAACCTTTGTTCCGGCCGGCGATTTTAGATGTATGGTTTGATTCCGAATGGAGGATATTGCCGATGACGACAAAACGCGTTGCGATCTTCGCTGTGGCTTTCGCAACAGGCTGCAGCATTGGTGCCTCGGCATTCGCGGCAAACCGGCATCACCACCAAGCTCAACCTGAACGCTACGTTCCGGCCAACGGCGACATCATCGACATTCTGTTCGGCGGCCCGCGCTACTATGACAACCACCTGTTCACGACGGCCGCCGAACCCTGCTCCTACAACAGGGTAGGACCGGACGCGAATGCGGCGAACGTCATCAACGATCATTATTGCGGGAAGTAGGCTCGCCCTGCCGGATAGGCCGGCCTCCTCAACCGCTTACCGGACAAACGAATTTCTTCAGGACGAATAGCGCGCGGCGAATTCGGAAATGCGTTGCACAACGGCTTTCGGCGCGCTTATGCCGCGCGCCGCCGCCTTCTCCGCGGCCTCGGCCCGGGCACGCCCCGGCACATGCACGCCATAGCGCCGCCGCAGCCGGTCGAGCTGATCCTTCATCCGCTTTTCGAAGTCCGGATCGAGCAGCTTTGGCTCGACGGCGAGCACGAACAGGCCGGTCCCCGGACTGTCCGGCCCGCCGCTGAACCACGGCGCATCGAGCGACCAATTGGCACCAGATAGGCCTGCAGCCAGCACCTCGACCATCAGCGCGATGTTGGCGCCGCGCTGGCCGCCGAAGGCAAGCATGGCGCCTTTCATGGCGGCTGCCGGGTCCGTGGTCGGATTGCCGCTGGCATCCAGTGCCCAGCCTTCGGGTATCTTCTTGCCGTCCTCGGCCGCCTTGCGGATGTTGACGAAGGCGGTGGCGCTCGAAGACTGGTCGATGACCAGCGCCGCCCCGTCCGCGGCGGGTGCCGCAAAGGACATCGGGTTGGTGCAGTAGACCGGCTTGACCGAACCCGAGCCGGCAAGCACGGCCGGGCCGTTGGTGGCGGCGAACGACACCAATCCCTGCGCGGCCAGCCGTCCGGTGAAATAGCCGAGCGCGCCGCACGTATAGGCATTCTTCTGCGAAAAGATAGCGACGCCGAACAGCCGCGCCGCCTTGGCGAGGTCATCGATCGTGCGGTCGAAACCGGTATGCGCTAAGCCGCCGCGCGCATCGGAGAGATAGACCGCGAGCGCCGGCCTGGTGATCACCGGATCGGCGTTGCCGTCGATACGGCCGGCCTCCAGCGCTTCGAGATAATCGATGAAGTGCGACAGCCCGACGGTCGACAGTCCTTCCGCCTCGGCCGCGACGATCGAGGCAGCCAGCGACTGCGCCGCCTCTTCGTTGGCGCCAGCGCCAAGTGCGGCCATCCGGCACAGCCCTGTCGCCTGGTCGAGACTGAGTTGCATTGTGCTTGCCATGATATCTGAGGGAATGGTGAGTGGGACTTAGCCGGCACCACTACGGGCTACTCACCACTGACTATTCACCATTCACTATTCACCATTCACCTAACCAATCTTGTTCGGAATCCGCGCCTCGATCTTGCCCAGGGTGAAGACGAGGATGCCGGTGATCGCCATATAGATCAACGCCAGGAGCAGCAAGGGTTCATAGGTGAGGTAGGTATCCTGACGCACCTTTGAAGAGACGGCGAATATGTCGATCACGCTGATGGTCGCCACCAGCGGCGTCGATTTCAGCTGCAGCACGGTTTCGCCCGTCAGTGTCGGCAGTGCACGGTAGAAGGCCTGTGGCAGCCAGATTCGCTGGAAAATCCTCCAGCGGCTCATGCCGAAGGCGCGGGCGGCTTCCAACTGGCCCTTCGGCACGCCGGCAAAAGCGCCTCGCATCACCTCGCCCTCATAACCGGCGAAGGACAGCGTCAGCCCGAAGACGCCATAGGGCCATGCTTGCCTCAGATAGGGCCACATCCAGGACTCGCGAATCCATGGATATTGTGGAAACAGCGAGCCCAGCCCGTAATAGAGCAACCAGAGCTGCAGCAGCAGCGGCGTCCCTCTGATGACGGTGCAGAAGACCTTGGCCGGTGCCGCGAACCAGAACGAGCCCGCGGCCTGCGCCAGCCCGAGCGGCACGGCGAGCAGGAAGCCAAGCGCGCAGGTGACGGCAAGAATCCACAGCGCGCGCCAGATGCCGAGCAATCCCATCCCGTAATATTTCGGCAGCCAGTCCCAGCGCATGAAGACAGCCGCCGCCAAAACCAGTCCCAGCGCGATCAGGATCAGCACGATACGATGCGGCTTCAGCCACAGCGAAGCGCGTGCGGCTATCTCGATGGCCGCCGCTTCGCCAGTCATCGCCGGGTCAGCCATCACCGGGCCTCCTTGAGCGACGGCATGCCGCGGCGGGCCCATGTCTCGATACGGCCGATGATCAGATTCGAAACCAGCGTCAACAGAAGGTAGATCGCGCCGGCGGCGATAAAGAATGTCAGATAGGCTTTGGTTACGCCGGCCGCCTGCCGTGTCGCCAATGTCAGCTCGAAAAAGCCGACGACCGCCAGCAGGGCGGTGTCCTTGGTGGCGATCAGCCAGAGATTGGCAAGGCCGGGTATGGCGAACGGCAGCATCGCCGGCAACGTGATGCGCCGCAGCAGCAGGCCGGGAGACATGCCATAGGCGCGCGCGGCTTCGATCTGGCCCTGCGGAATGGCGAGGATCGCGCCGCGGATCACCTCGGTCGAATAGGCGCCCTGGACGAAGCCGAGCACGGCAATGCCGGCCGCCAGCCCGCTAATGTCCATGCGCTGATAGCCCATTGCCGTCAGCATCTGATTGATCAGGTCGGTGCCGGCGTAATAGAGCAGAAGGATCAGCACCAGCTCCGGCACGGCGCGCACGACTGTCGTATAGACTGCCAGGAGATCGCGCACCACCGGACCACCATACAGCTTGCCGGAGGCGCCGCCGATGCCGATCAAAAGGCCGAGACAGGTGGCGCCGACCGCGATCTCGATCGTATGGAGCAGCCCGACGATGAGCGTTCCACCCCAGCCCGGCGGCACGGGCGAGAGAAGCGCGATGGCAGAGGCGGCCCAAGCCGGAACAAATGCGTCGATCAGCGTCGCCCTCGAATTGCTGGCGCTAAAACCGCCGGCGATTTCCGCCCGCGGCAGCTCGCGTCGATGGATTTCGACCAACCACGCGGGTCTATCGGGGCCGCGTGGTTAATCGCTCATGGATGAGGCCGTCAGTTCGACTGCGTGTCGGAGCCGTAAATATCAAAGTCGAAGTACTTCTTCGAAATCTCGTCATATTTGCCGTTGGCGCGGATGGCCTTGATTCCGGCGTTGATCTTTTCCTTCAACTCGGTGTCTTCCTTGCGGACGCCGGCGCCGACGCCGGGCCCGAGAATCGCCAGATCCGGCGCTACCATGCCTTTCAGATCGCAGCATTGCTTGCCCTGGTCCGATTTCAGGAAGGCATCGAGGGCGATGGAATCGGCCTGCACCGCGTCGACCCGGCCGGCGGCAAGATCCTGGTTGGCCTCGTCCTGGGTCTGGTATTCCTTGATTTCCGCCGCGTCGGCGAAGTGCTTCTTGGCGTAGTCGGCGTGTACGGTCGAGACCTGGACGCCGATGATCTTGCCCTTGAGGTCCTCCGGTGTCGAGCCGAACTTCTGGTCCTTCGGCCCGATGATCGCGGTCGGGGTGTTGTAATATTTGTCGGAGAAGTCGATCGTCTTCTTGCGTTCGTCGGTGATCGACATCGAGCTGGCGATGACGTCGATCTTCTTGGTCGTCAACGCCGGGATGATGCCGTCCCAGGCGACCGGCGTGATGACGCAGTCGAGCTTCTCCTCGGCGCAGACAGCGTCGATGAATTCGATTTCCCAACCGACCCATTTGCCGGACGCATCCGGCGATGTGAACGGCGGGTAGGGCTCGGCAGCGACACCGATCTTGACCGGATCGGCCTTGGCCACGCCCATGGCGGCAACGCCAAGCAGCAGCGCTGCGGCAAAGGTCTCGAGAATAATCTTCATCGTCATGACTCCCAGTTTTGTTGTTGTTCCCGGTTTTCGTCCGCCCACACATTAACCGATGTTGCGGATGAACTGCTTCAGCCTTTCGGATTTTGGTGCGCCGAAGATCTGTTCCGGCGGCCCTTCTTCCTCGACCAGCCCGTTATGGAGGTAGACGACATGCGTCGCGACCTCGCGGGCAAACTTCATCTCATGGGTGACCAGCACCATGGTGCGGCCTTCGCGCGCCAGGTCGCCGATCACCTTCAGCACCTCGCCGACCAGCTCCGGGTCGAGCGCCGAGGTCGGCTCATCGAACAGCATGACGCGCGGATTGATGGCCAGCGCCCTGGCAATCGCGGCGCGCTGCTGTTGGCCGCCCGACAGATAGGCGGGATAGACGTCGCGTTTTTCGGCCAGGCCGACGCGGGCGAGCAATTTCTCCGCCTCGCCGACCGCCACATCGCGCTTGACGCCGAGCACATGCACGGGAACCTCGATGACGTTCTCGATCAACGTCATGTGACTCCACAGATTGAAGTTCTGGAAGACCATGCCGAGTTTGGAGCGGATGCGTTCGATCTGCTTGCGGTCGGCGGGGACGGTGTGGCCGTAGCTGTCGGCCTTCAGCTTTATCTCTTCGCCATTGACCCGGATGATGCCGCTGGTCGGGTTCTCCAGGCAGTTGATGCAGCGCAGCAGCGTCGATTTGCCCGAGCCGCTGCCGCCGATGATGGCGATCACCTCGCCATCGCGCGCCGACAGCGAAACGCCCTTCAATACATGCAGCTTGCCGAAATTCTTGTGCAGGTTCTCGACGTGGATGGCTTCGGCAGCGCCGTTCTGCGCCATATGCTTCAGGGCGGTGGCCGGCGCTGTCATCGTCGCGGCGCCCCGCGGAGCAGCCGAGGCAGTCCTTGCTGGAATTTTTTACCCATTACCCGTCACTGGACAGCGTTCCGATTCTCAAGATGGACCGTTCCGCTTGCCTCCGTCAACCGCAGTTTTTGGACCATTGATCACCGCCTGCCGAGTGGCTATTGGCAGGAGGGACGCGTTTCAGGAGAATTTAGTGGGCAAAGCATACGGGTCGCAGTCGATGGCCGGGACGCTGCAGCGCGTGCTGATGCGCTCCGCCGCCAGCGCCATGCGTCGGGCCGAAGCGCTGGAGTGGCACTATGGCCCCGGCTTCGATCCGCAAAAAGCGGCGGCCCAGCATGAAGCGCTGGCCAGGCTGATTTCCGCATCAGGCGCCGAAATCGAATGGCTGAGCGACGCCGATGACGGGCTTGCCGATTCGGTCTTTACCCACGATCCCTCGCTGATGACCGACCACGGCGCGGTCATCCTTGCCATGGGCAAGGCGCTGCGCCGGCCCGAGCCCGGCCTGCACGAGGCAGCCTATGGGCGCATGGGCATCCCCGTCCTCGACCGAATCGAGGCTCCCGGCCAGGTCGAGGGCGGCGACTGCGTGTGGGTGGATGCAAACACGCTGGCCGTCGGCCGCGGCGTGCGCACCAATCAGCACGGCATCCAGCAGCTCTCCAACCTGCTTTCACCCAAGGGCATCCAGGTCTACGGCTTCGACCTGCCGCTCTGGCAGGGCGAGGAGGCCTGCCTGCACCTGATGTCGGTGATCAGCCCGCTCGCCGACGATCTGGCGCTGATCCATGCGCCGCTCCTGCCGGTCGCCTTCCACCAGATGCTGCGCGAACGCGGCATTCGGCTGGTCGAGGGCGATGCCGACGAATTCTTCGCCTCGAATGGGCTCAGTCTGAACGTGCTGCCGACCGCGCCGCGCCAGGTTATCGCCGTTGCCGGTTTTCCGAAGACGGCGGCTGCCATGCAGGCCGCTGGCTGTACGGTCTCGACATTCGAGGCCGATGCACTGTGCATTGCCTGCGAGGGCGGCCCGACCTGCCTCACACGCCCGGTGTTAAGACAATGACGACCATCGGCGAAGCGCTCATCACCTTGCTCGAAGCGCACGGCGTCGACATCGTCTTCGGCATTCCCGGCGTACATACGGTCGAGCTCTATCGCGGGCTGGCGCGATCGAAGATCCGTCACGTCACGCCGCGCCACGAGCAGGGCGCCGGCTTCATGGCTGACGGCTATGCGCGCGCCAGCGGCAGGCCGGGCGTCGCCTTCGTCATCACCGGGCCGGGGCTGACCAACACCATCACCGCCATGGGCCAGGCGCGCGCCGATTCGGTGCCGATGCTGGTAATCTCGGGCGTCAACGCCACACCGACGCTGGGCAAAGGCCTTGGCCATCTGCATGAACTGCCGGACCAGCGCGGCATGATGGAGAAGGTGGCGCTGTTTTCGCACCGTGTCACCGAGGCCGGCGAACTGCCCGGCGTGCTCGCCCGCGCCTTTGCGCTGTTTTCATCCTCGCGTCCGGGTCCGGTGCATATCGAGATCCCGACCGATGTCATGACCATGCCGGCCAACGGCATCGTGCCGCTGCTGCGGAATTCAGCGCCGCCCGGGCCGGATGTGGCGGCGATTGCAGAGGCGGCAAGGCTGTGCGCGTCTGCCAGCCGGCCGCTTATCCTCGCCGGTGGCGGCGCCAAAGCCGCCGAAGCGCCGTTGCAGCGGCTGGCCGAGAGGCTGGGAGCGCCGGTCGTCCAGACGGCCAATGCGCGCGGCCTGCTCTATCGTCATCCGCTTGGCGTGCCGGCCAGCCCCGGCCTGAAGGCGGTGCGTGCGCTGATCGCCGATGCCGATCTGGTGATCGCAGCCGGCACCGAATTCGGTCCGACCGACTATGACGGCTATGGCGACGGCGGTTTTGTCCTGCCCGCCAATCTGATCCGCATCGACATCGGCGCCGACCAGCTCGCCCGCCGGCCTGCGCGGATTTCGATCCAGGCCGATTGCGGTGCAGCGCTCGAAGCGCTGCATGCCGAACTCGGCACGGGCCAGGCGCAATCAGGCGACGGCGCCGCTCGCGCCGCCGCGACGCGGCAAGCGGCCTTTGCCGAGATCGGCCCGGCTATGCAGGCGCAATTGCGCGCCGTCGAGACGATCCGTGATGCGCTGCCTGGCGCGATCATCGTCGGCGATTCGACCCAGCCGGTCTACGCCGCCAACCTCTACTACGATCACGACCGGCCGGGCGGCTGGTTCAACGCCGCCACCGGCTTCGGCGCGCTCGGCTATGGCCCGCCGGCGGCGATCGGTGCCGCCCTTGCCAGGCCTGAGGCGCCAGTCGTTTGCCTCACCGGCGACGGCGGCTTCCAGTTCACCCTGCCGGAACTGGGCGCCGCGCTCGACGCGGCGGCGCCGGTGATCTTCACCGTGTGGAACAATCGCGGCTACCGTGAGATCGAAACCTCGATGCTCGACGTCGGCGTCGAGCCGGTCGGCGTCTCGCCGGCACCGCCGGATTTCTGCAAATTGGCCGAAGCCTACGGCATTGCCGCCGAGCGGATTTCCGGCACCGGCGGCTTGGCGGACGCGCTACGGCGCGCGCGGGCGACTGGACGACCTTACGTCATCGAGATTTCGGTTGAGTGATCGCGCGAAAGGCGCGACCTTCCGCATCGGCGGCGCGCAATGACGGAGCGGTCGAATATGACGGAAACACTGGACGGCAGACATATCGTGGTGACCGGCGGCACCGGTGCCCTTGGCGGCGCGGTCGTAGGAAAACTGCTGGAGCAGGGCGCCATCTGCCATGTGCCCAACGCCCACGCTGCCGCGCCTGCGCATTTCCCCTTCCCGGCGCATGACCGCGTCAGGCTGGCGCATAATGTCGACCTCGCCGACCCTGCCAAGGTCGACGCCTTCTATGCCAGCGTTCCAGATTTATGGGCATCGGTGCATCTTGCCGGCGGCTTCACCGCCGCGCCGGTCGAGAAGATCGAGCCCGCCTCCTTCGCCGAGATGATGGACACCAACGCCCGCACCACCTTCCTGTGCTGCCGCGCGGCGATACGCTCGATGCTGGAATCTTCCGTGCCGGGCCGCATCGTCAATGTCACCGCGCGAGCCGGGCTCGATCCGCGGCGCGGCTCCGGCAAGGTGGCCTACGCTGCCGCCAAGGCGGCGGTCGCCGCGATGACCGTGGCGATCGCCGAAGAGCTGAAGGGCAACGGCATCCTGGTCAACGCCGTGGCGCCCTCGACGCTCGACACGCCGGCCAACCGGGCTGACATGCCGAACGCAGATTTCAGCAGATGGGTCAGCCTTGAAGCGGCGGCCGAGGCCATTGCCTACCTTGCCTCGCCGGCCAACATGGCCATCAGCGGCACGCTGGTGCCACTTTACGGCCGGGCCTGAGCCTGCGGTCCGTCACAAGCAAAAAGTCACAAGCAAAAGCCCCGCCGGATCGTTCCGGCGGGGCTTTTTGTTTCGTTTATAACCCGCGCGAGGCGCGGTGTCGGCTTAGCTGCCCTGCTTCTTCAGCGCGGCACCCAAAATATCGCCCAGCGAAGCGCCGGAGTCGGTCGAACCGTATTGGGCGACCGCTTCTTTCTCTTCGGCGATTTCCAGCGCCTTGATCGAGACCTGCAGCTTGCGGGTCTTCTTGTCGAAGGCGATGACGCGGGCGTCGACCTTCTGGCCGACGGTGAAGCGCTCCGGGCGCTGCTCGTCGCGGTCACGGCTGAGGTCGGAGCGCTTGATGAAGGTCTCGATGCCGCTGTCGACCAGCCGCACTTCAAGACCGCCATCCTTCACGCCGATAACCTCGCAGGTGACGACTGCGTTCTTGCGCAGTTCGCCTGACGTCGCGGCTTCGCCGACCGTGTCCTTTGCCAGCTGCTTGATGCCGAGCGAGATGCGCTCCTTGTCGATGTCGACGTCGAGCACCTGCGCCTTGACCATGTCGCCGCGATTGTACTCCTCGATCACCTGCTCGCCCGGACGGGTCCAGTCGAGGTCGGAAAGATGGACCATGCCGTCGACGTCGCCCTCGAGGCCGATGAACAGGCCGAACTCGGTCTTGTTCTTGACCTCGCCCTCGACCTGGCTGCCGACCGGATGGCTGCGCGCGAAGGCCTCCCACGGGTTCTCCAGCGTCTGCTTGAGGCCGAGCGAGATACGGCGCTTGGCCGGATCGACTTCGAGCACCACGACGTCGACTTCCTGCGTTGTCGACAGGATCTTGCCAGGATGCACGTTCTTCTTGGTCCACGACATTTCCGAAACGTGGATGAGGCCTTCGATGCCCGGCTCCAGCTCGACGAATGCGCCGTAGTCGGTGATGTTGGTGACGGTACCCTTGATCTTCTTGCCGATCGGGAACTTGGTGCCGATCTCGGACCACGGATCGCTCTCGAGCTGCTTCATGCCGAGCGAGATGCGGTGGGTTTCCTGGTTGATGCGGATGATCTGCACCTTGACCGTCTGGCCGATATTGAGGATTTCGGTCGGATGGTTGACGCGGCGCCATGCCATGTCGGTGACGTGCAGCAGGCCGTCGATGCCGCCGAGGTCGACGAACGCACCATAGTCGGTGATGTTCTTGACGACGCCTTCGACCACCTGGCCTTCTTCGAGGTTCTGCACGATTTCCGAACGCTGTTCGGCGCGGCTTTCCTCGAGCACGGTGCGGCGCGACACCACGATGTTGCCGCGGCGGCGATCCATCTTGAGGATCTCGAAGGGCTGTGGGTTGTGCATCAGCGGCGAGACGTCGCGGATCGGGCGGATATCGACCTGGCTGCGCGGCAGGAAAGCCACGGCACCGTCGAGGTCGACGGTGAAGCCGCCCTTGACCTGGTTGAAGATGACGCCTTCGACGCGTTCGCCCTTGGTGAACTTCTCTTCGAGGCGGACCCAGCTCTCTTCGCGGCGGGCCTTCTCGCGCGACAGCATGGCTTCGCCAAGCGCGTTCTCGATACGCTCGACATAGACCTCGACCGTGTCGCCGACCTTGAGCGTCGTGTCCTTGCCCTTGACGCCGAATTCCTTCAGCGGCACGCGGCCTTCGACCTTGAGGCCGACGTCGATGATGGCCATGTCCTTCTCAATGGCGGTGATGATGCCCTTGACGACCTGGCCTTCGCCGGAATGGCCGGCGGAAAATGATTCTTCGAGCAGGCTCGCGAAATCATCGCGAGTGGGATTTGCAACTGACATAGTTTCTCCTGGAATGCCCCGCAATCTGTCGCGGGGCGGGCGCCGTGGGTTAGCGTTGCGTTGGCCTGCCGGCGTTCCGGGCAAAAAGCCCTTGGCCGCCCTCGAGCGGCAATTCCGGCGCATGAAGAATGCTGGCAGGCTGGTTCACGCCCAATATGGGAATTCTTTTGTCGCCGGCAATCGGCGGCGGCAGGAAAACCCGGCTCAGGCTTCGTTTCTCTTGGCCAGGACATCGTCGATGATCGCCTGAGCTGCCAGAAACGCGGCTTCTATAGCCATTTCCGACGTGTCGAGCAAGTGCGCATCGGCGGCCGGCTTCAAGGGCGAGTCCATGCGGCCCATGTCGCGCTCGTCGCGGCGCACGATATCGGCAAGGATTTCATCGAAATTGGCAGTGCCGCCGATGCTCTCGATTTCATCCAGTCGCCGCTTTGCACGCACCTCGGCGCTGGCCGTGACATAGAGTTTTACGTCGGCATCGGGACACACAACAGTGCCGATGTCGCGGCCGTCGAGCACCGCACCCGGCGGGGTTTTTGCAAAGTCGCGCTGCTTTTCCACCAGGATGCGCCGCACGGTTGGGAACACAGCGACTTTCGAGGCCGCCTCGCCGACCGCGTGTGCCGAAAGCACGGCGCGGTCGAGCTTTGCCAGATCGACCTGGCGAGCCGCCGTTTCAGCGGCCGAGACATTGTCGAGTGGCAGGCCGAGCCGGAGCAGCGCATGCGCCACCGCGCGATAGGTAAGGCCGGTGTCGAGCAGGTTCAGCCGGTAGTGATCGGCCAGCCGCCGGGCAAGAGTGCCTTTGCCAGCACCGGCAGGTCCGTCGATGGCGATGGTGAAGGTTGAGGTCATTGGCCGCCCACCGGAATCGAAAAGCGCAATGATCCAGATAGGCGTGGCGATCCTTCGCGCCCCCCTCTGTCCTGCCGGACATCTCCCCCACTTGGGGGGAGATCGGCGGCCATCGCGGCTTTCGCCAATTGTCTACGTCGCAGGATTGAGCGGAGCGCCGAAGCTGCCAATCTCCCTCCTTGTGGGGGAGATGTCCGGCAGGACAGAAGGCGGCGCTGTCCCGCCGACGTTCCAGTTTGGCCCCAGCCCCCAAGGCTATTGATTGCCATCAAGCTACTCGATCTCTGCACCGAGCCCCTTCATCAGCCCCATGAATTCCGGAAAACTTGTCGCGATCATCGCTTGATCATCGATGGTCACGGGCTTTTCCGTCGCCAGCCCCATAACCAGAAAACTCATGGCTATGCGGTGGTCGAGATGGGTCTGGACGATGGTGCCCTGTCCGTTGGGATGCTGGCCGAGGCCCTTGCCGCCCGGCTTTCCGTGCACCACAAGCGAGGCTTCGCCTTCGCTGCAGTCCACGCCGTTGAGCTTCAGCCCTTCGGCCACCGCCGACAGCCGGTCGGATTCCTTCACGCGCAGCTCTTCCAGGCCAAGCATCAGCGTTTCGCCCTCGGCGAAGCTGGCCGCCACGGCAAGCACCGGATATTCGTCGATCATCGTCGGCGCCCGTTCCGGCGGTACGGTGACGCCTTGCAGTTCCGAATAGCGCACGCGCAGGTCGGCAACATCCTCGCCACCTTCATTGCGGCGGTCGAGAATGTCGATCCGGGCGCCCATTTCCTGCAGCGTCAAAAGAAGGCCTGTGCGGGTCGGGTTCATCAGCACGTTTTCGATGGTGATGTCCGAGCCCGGCACGATCAGTGCCGCCACCAGCGGAAAGCCGGCCGAGGAGGGGTCGCCAGGCACCGCGATGGTCTGGCCGGTGAGCTTGCCCTGGCCTTCGATGAAAATGTGGCGCACGCCGCGCTCGTCGGTCTCGACCGACAGATTGGCGCCGAACCCCTTGAGCATCTTTTCGGTGTGGTCGCGCGTCATCACCGGCTCGATGACGGTGGTGATGCCCGGCGTGTTCAGCCCGGCCAGCAGCACCGCCGATTTGACCTGCGCCGAGGCCATCGGCACGCGGTAGGTGATCGGTGCGGCGTGCTTGGGTCCGTGCAGCGTGATCGGCATGCGGTCGCCGGGCGTCGCCCTCAGCACCTGCACGCCCATCTGGCGGAGCGGTTCGAGCACGCGGCCCATCGGCCGGCCGGACAGCGAGGCGTCGCCGATGAAGGTGGTTTCCATGTCATAGGTACCGACCAGGCCCATGGTGAGGCGTGAGCCCGTGCCGGCATTGCCGAAATCGAGCGGGCCTTCCGGCTGCAGCAGCGCGCCGTTGCCGGTACCGCGGATCACCCACTCAGCGCCATGCTTCTCGATATGAGCGCCCATGGCCTTCATGGCAGCGCCCGTACGCATTACGTCCTCGCCTTCCAGCAGCCCGGTGATGCGGGTTTCGCCGGAGGCCAGGCCACCGAACATGAACGAGCGGTGCGAGATCGACTTGTCGCCCGGCACCCGTGCCGCGCCTGAAAGGCCAGATGATTTGCGGGCGGTGGCCTGCTTCGGGGCGGCAGTGTGCGACATGGTTCTTTCCTGGGAAACGCCGGCGGCCGGCCATTTTCGTCTGGTTTGCGCGGTCTCCTATCATGGCGGACCGAAATGGTCATCCCCTTGGTACGAAGGCCTTCGAATTCAAGCTTTTTGAGACGCCGGCTTTTCGCTTTGACAGCGCCGTAAACTCTGGTTAAGGGGACCAAACTTTCATCGACGAGGCTTGCTGTGGCAAAACCCGAACTTGGCACCAAACGTATCGACCCGGAGACCGGTCGAAAATTCTATGACTTGAACAAAGACCCGATCGTCTCGCCTTATACGGGCAAGAGCTATCCGCGCTCCTATTTCGAGGAAGGCAAGATCGCCGCCCTCGAGGAGGAAGAGGAAGTTGCCGAGAAGGAAGTGGACACCGAGGAGGAAGAGGGTGTCGAGGTCGTCTCGCTCGAAGAGGCGGACGAGGACGCGAAGGCCGACGAACTTCCCGATCTCGGCGACGATGAGGACGACGTTGACCTTGGCGATGATGAGGATGACACATTCCTCGCCGACGAGGAGGAAGAAGACGACGACGTTGCCGACATGATCGGCGTCGGCGAAGACGACGACGAAGTCTGAGCGAACCGCATTCGCCGGCTTTCGCCGCGCCGCCTAGAAAAAGCGGTTCTTGAAGGCTTGATATTGACTGAAGGCGGGGTTAGAAGCCGCCTGCACTAACGGCGCGGTCTAGACCCGCGCCGGATCTCTTCGCCGGAAACGGCGCCGGCGAACTGCCGGAGTGGGGCCATAGCTCAGTTGGGAGAGCGCTTGAATGGCATTCAAGAGGTCGTCGGTTCGATTCCGATTGGCTCCACCAGTTCTCTCCGCGAAAATCGCAGAACGGCCGCCCGTACCGGGCTGGCCGCCGCCTATCGCGGAACTTAGCTGAGACATAAACAAGTATGATTGGCCGCCCGGCTTGGGCTCGCCGCTCCATTCAAAAGTAGTGAGCCCGCGCCCGGTCAGTGCATTTTTCCGGCCGCAGTTTGAACCGTGAGCACCGGGTCTGGACCAGGCAGCGGGCTGAAATGACCGCTGAGCAAAACTCCGTTACTTGTTGCAGTTCTGCATATCCGACGTCATAGCCCCGCTGGGGGTGTTGTTGTCGGCATCGTTGCCCGCCGTATCCTTGCAGCGGTCCTCCATGCCGTTTGCCTGCGGCGTGGCGTTCGTTGCGTTCGGATCGATCGTGTTCGGGGTAGTTGCGGTGTTGCCGCCGGAAGTGCCTGTGTTGACGCCGGTATTGCCATCGGTGCCACCGGTCCCGGAACCCATCGATTGTGCCATGGCAGATGTGGCCAGGCCGATAGCAAGTATGGATGCAGAGAGAATTTTCATCATCTTGGTGTCTCCATTGAGTTGCATCGCTCTATCGCGATCTATACCAACGACAGTTTTTTCGAGATGTTCCGTTGGGTAGAAATATTGATCGATACAATCACTATGGATCTTTGTTGCTCGTCGTTTCATGAATGCGGCTGCGAAATTCCTGCCGCATAGCGGCAATTTTCGTCTGGAACCAAATCGAGCATGCCGCGTTGTTGCGCTTGCGGGGAGTTGTGTCGGCCGCCGGGGACAGTTTCACCAGGACATTCAGGAAATCCGTGAGCTGGGAGGGGCGCTGTGAGCGTGCTTGCATCCACAAGACAATTGGATCATCGTCAAATACTGAACGCGCTGAAGGCTTTTCGGAGCGGTGATTTCTCCGTTCGCATCGACAATGTCTATGCCGGCCTCGATTCCGAGATCGCCGATACCTTCAACGAAATCGTAGAACTCAACGACCAGGTCACGCGCGAGTTCGAACGCCTCAGCAAGGTCGTCGGCAAGGATGGCCGGATCGGCGAACGCGGCCGTGTCCGCAACGCCACCGGCAGCTGGGAATCGAGCGTCCGTTCCGTCAACGATCTGATTGAGGACATGGTTCAGCCGACGGCCGAAGTGGCGCGCGTCATCGGCGCGGTCGCCAAGGGCGACCTGTCGCAGACGATGATGGTCGAAATCGATGGCCGGCCGTTGCGCGGCGAATTCCTGCGCATCGGCAAGATCGTCAACACCATGGTCGGGCAACTGGCCTCCTTCGCCTCGGAAGTGACGCGCGTGGCGCGCGAGGTCGGTACCGAAGGCAAGCTCGGCGGCCAGGCCCGCGTGAAAGGTGTGGCCGGGACCTGGAAGGACCTGACCGACAACGTCAACGCCATGGCGACGAACCTGACCGGGCAGGTGCGCAACATCGCCGAGGTGACGACCGCCGTCGCCTCCGGCGACCTGTCGAAGAAGATCACCGTCGATGTGAAGGGCGAAATCCTCGAGCTCAAGAACACCATCAACACGATGGTCGACCAGCTCAATTCCTTCGCCTCCGAGGTGACACGCGTCGCGCGCGAGGTCGGTACAGAAGGCAAGCTCGGCGGCCAGGCGCGCGTCGAAGGTGTCGGCGGCACCTGGAAGGACCTGACCGACAACGTCAACCTGATGGCCGAAAACTTGACCGGCCAGGTGCGCAACATCGCCGAGGTGACCACGGCTGTGGCGCTTGGCGACCTGTCGAAAAAAATCACGGTCGACGTCAAGGGCGAGATCCTCGAGCTGAAGTCGACCATCAACACCATGGTCGACCAGCTGAACTCATTTGCCGGCGAAGTGACGCGCGTCGCCCGCGAAGTCGGCACTGAGGGCAAGCTCGGCGGCCAGGCTCAGGTGCGCGGCGTTGCCGGCACCTGGAAGGACTTGACCGACAACGTCAATTCGATGGCCGAGAACCTGACCGGCCAGGTCCGCAACATCGCCGAGGTGACGACCGCCGTCGCTTCGGGCGACTTGTCGAAGAAGATCACCGTCGCCGTGCAAGGCGAAATCCTCGAGCTCAAGGACACCATCAACACGATGGTCGACCAGCTCAATTCCTTCGCTTCGGAAGTGACGCGCGTTGCGCGCGAGGTCGGCACCGAGGGCAAGCTCGGCGGCCAGGCCGAGGTGAAGGGCGTCGGCGGCACCTGGAAGGACCTGACCGACAACGTCAACCTGATGGCCGCCAACCTGACCGGCCAGGTCCGCAACATCGCCGAGGTGACGACCGCCGTTGCCCGCGGCGACCTGTCCAAGAAGATCACCGTCGACGTCAAGGGCGAAATTCTGGAGCTCAAGGATACCGTCAACACGATGGTCGACCAGCTCAATTCCTTCGCCTCGGAAGTGACGCGTGTGGCGCGCGAAGTGGGGTCGGAAGGCAAGCTCGGCGGCCAGGCGCATGTCGAGGGCGTCGGCGGCACCTGGAAGGACCTGACCGACAACGTCAACGCCATGGCCGGCAATCTGACCGTGCAATTGCGCGACGTCTCCAAGGTGGCGACGGCAATTGCGACCGGCGACCTGACCCAGAAGATCACCGTCGATGCATTGGGCGAGATCCTGCAGATCAAGGACGTCATCAACACGATGGTCGACCAGCTCAATTCCTTCGCCTCCGAGGTGACGCGCGTGGCGCGCGAGGTCGGTTCGGACGGCAAGCTCGGCGGCCAGGCACAGGTGCGCGGCGTTGCCGGCACCTGGAAGGACCTGACCGACAACGTCAATGCGATGGCCGCCAACCTGACCGGCCAGGTCCGCAACATCGCCGAGGTGACGACGGCAGTGGCGCTGGGCGACCTGTCGAAGAAGATCACCGTCGATGTGCGCGGCGAGATTCTCGAGCTCAAGGACACCATCAATACGATGGTCGACCAGCTCAATTCCTTTGCCTCGGAGGTGACGCGTGTGGCCCGCGAGGTCGGCACCGAAGGCAAGCTTGGCGGTCAGGCGCAGGTGCGCGGCGTTGCCGGCACCTGGAAGGATCTGACCGACAATGTGAATTCAATGGCCGAGAACCTGACCGGCCAGGTCCGCAACATCGCCGAGGTGACGACGGCTGTGGCGCGCGGCGACCTGTCGAAGAAGATCACCGTCGACGTCAAGGGCGAGATCCTGGAGCTGAAATCGACCATCAACACCATGGTCGACCAGCTGAACTCCTTTGCCGGCGAAGTGACGCGTGTCGCCCGTGAGGTCGGCACCGAGGGCAAGCTCGGCGGTCAGGCGCGAGTTGAGGGCGTTGCCGGCACCTGGAAGGACCTGACCGACAACGTCAACCTGATGGCGACGAACCTGACCAACCAGGTGCGCGGCATCGCCGAGGTCGTGACCGCGGTCGCGCAAGGCAATCTCAAGCGCAAGCTGACGGTCGATGCCAAGGGCGAGATCGCCTCGCTCGCCGACACCATCAACGGCATGATCGAAACGCTGGCGACCTTCGCCGACCAGGTGACCAACGTCGCCCGCGAAGTGGGCATCGAAGGCAAGCTCGGCGGTCAGGCCCGCGTGCCCGGCGCTGCCGGCCTTTGGCGCGACCTGACCGACAACGTCAATCAGCTCGCCGCCAACCTGACTACCCAGGTGCGCGCCATCGCCGAGGTGTCGACGGCGGTGACCAAGGGCGATCTGACCCGCTCGATCAGCGTCCAGGCCTCCGGCGAGGTGGCGGCGCTGAAAGACAACATCAACGAGATGATCCGCAATCTGAAGGACCAGACGCTGAAGAATGCCGAGCAGGACTGGCTGAAGACCAATCTCGCCCGCTTCTCGCGCATGCTGCAGGGCGAGCGCGACCTGGCCACGGTTTCGCGTCTGATCATGTCCGAACTCGCCCCGCTGGTGAATGCGCAATATGGCGTGTTCTACGTGACCAACCGCGACGAGGATGAATTCTATCTGGAGCTTGCCGCCTCCTATGGCGCCGAAAGCAAGGCGGAGATCAAGCAACGCCTCGATCTGCGCGAAGGCCTTGTCGGGCAAAGTGCCGCCGACAAGCGCGCCATCATGCTGGACAATGTGCCGCCGAATTTCCTGCGCGTCACCTCCGGCCTTGGCAATGCCGCGCCGGCCAACGTGATCATTCTTCCGGCTCTGTTCGAGGACGAGGTGAAGGCCGTCATCGAACTCGCCTCGTTCAGCGAATTCCGCGACACGCACCAGTCGTTCCTCAACCAGCTGATGGAATCCGTCGGCATCGTTCTCAACACCATCGCCGCCACCATGCGCACCGAAGGCCTGCTCAAGCAGTCACAGCTGCTGACCTCGGAGCTGCAGGCGCGTCAGACCGAGCTGACCAAGAAGCAGGAGGAGCTGCACGCCACCAATGAGGAGCTGCAGGAAAAAGCACAGCTGCTCGAGAACGAAAAGAAGCAGGTGGAGAACAAGAACCTCGAAATCGAGATGGCGCGCCGGGCGCTGGAGGAGAAGGCCGAGCAGCTGGCGCTTACCTCGAAATACAAGTCGGAATTCCTCGCCAATATGAGCCACGAACTGCGCACGCCGCTGAACTCGCTGCTCATCCTTTCAAACCTGCTCGCAACCAACCAGCAGGGCAATCTCAACGACAAGCAGGTCGAGTTCGCGCGCACCATCAATTCGGCGGGCACCGACCTTTTGAGCCTCATCAACGACATCCTCGACCTGTCGAAGATCGAATCGGGCACCGTCTCGATCGACATCAACGACATGCCGGTGGTGCATCTTCGCCAGCATATGGAGCGAACCTTCCGGCAACTGGCGACCGACAAGGGACTTGGCTTCACCATCAATGTCGACCCCGAGCTTCCGGAGACCGTCCGCACCGATGAGAAGCGATTGCAGCAAATCGTGCTCAACCTTTTGTCGAACGCGTTCAAATTCACCTCGCAAGGCGAGGTCCGCTTGAATTTCCGGGCCGAAAAGACGGGCCGTCACAACGGTTCGGCGCAACCGATGGAGGCGCTTGCGATCGTGGTCACCGATACCGGCATCGGTATTCCGCAGGACAAGCAGAAGCTGATCTTCGAGGCCTTCCAGCAGGCCGACGGCACCACTAGCCGCAAATATGGCGGCACCGGGCTTGGGCTCTCGATCAGCCGGGAGATTGCCCGGCTGCTCGGCGGCGAATTGCGGGTCGAGAGCACGCCGGGCAAGGGTTCGACGTTCACGCTGGTCATTCCATTCGACGGACCCCGGATGGCCTTGGCCCCGCAAGCGGCGTTGCTGCCGGCGATGGAAGTGGCCGCCACGACATCGCAGCCGAGCCCGCCGTCTTCCGAATTGCTCGATGACCGCGACACGATCTCGCCGGAAGATCGGGTTGTGCTGATCGTCGAGGACGACCCGACCTTCGGCGGTTTGCTGCTCGGCCTCGCGCGTTCGGCCGGGCTGAAAGGCGTCCTGTCGACCGCCGGCTCCGGCACGCTGGCTTTGGCCCGCAAGCTGGTTCCCGACGCGATCACGCTCGATCTCGGACTGTCGGATATCGACGGCTGGGTGTTGTTCGATCTGCTTCGCCATGACCCGAAAACCAAGGACATTCCCGTCCATGTCATCTCGGGCGCCGAAGACATCGAGGTGCTTGCCCGCAAGGGTGCCTCCAGCATTTCAACCAAGCCCGTGTCGTCGGACGAACTGATGAAGGTCTTCCAGGACATTCACTCCAGAAAGCTCCGCGTCCAGAGCCGCGTTCTGGTTGCCGATCCCGATCCCGAGCGCCGCCTTTCGCTGATCGACGCGATCCGCGACGGCGTCACCTCGGTTACGGCGATCGGCCGCGTCGCCGCGAATGCGGACGACATCGGCATCGCAAACTATGATGCCGTTGTGCTCGGCTTTGGCCGCTCGGCCAGGGACAACGCCCAGATGCTGGACGAGATTGCCGTCCTGTTCGGACAATCGGTGTCGCGGCTGCTGTTCTTTGCGCCTCATCCGGAAGCGCTGCAACAGTCGCTCGCCTTGCATCCGGCATTGGCGGATGTTCCGCGGGCGGAGAATTTCGCGCAGCTGGCCCTCCTGATGTCCGCGACACTCCCCGGGCGAGGCCACGAAAACGATGGTGCGGCAGCCGAACAGCCGGACAAGTTCGACCTGGCCGGCGCAAAGGTCCTCATCGTCGACGACGACATCCGCAACATCTATTCGCTTACCAGCGTTCTCGAGACCTATGACATCCAGGTGCTGCATGCGGAGCGCGGCCGGGAAGGTATCGCGCTTCTGGAGCAGAGCCCAGACATCGATGCCGCACTGATCGACATCATGATGCCGGAGATGGATGGCTACGAGACGATGCGGCAGATCCGCGGCATGCCGACGATCGCCCATATCCCGTTGATCTCGGTCACCGCCAAGGCAATGAAGGGCGACCGGCAGAAGTGCCTCGATGCCGGCGCCTCCGACTACATCGCCAAGCCTGTCGACCTCGATCTGCTGCTGGCATTGCTGCGTGTCTGGATCGGCCGCTCGCGATCCCGTGTCCATGGTCCGGAAAAGACGCTGATGGCAGTGAACTGACGGCCGCTCGATGCAGAAACTGTCGAGAAACGGAGCAAGGAAGCTGGAGGTCATGGCGCCGGCAGCGGGGCCGGCAAAGGCGCGCATCCTGGCGGTGGATGACGACGAGCGCAATCTGCTGGCGATCGGTGAGGTTCTGGCCCCGATCGGTGAAGTCGTCTGCGTGCAGTCGGGCGAAGAGGCGTTGCGCGCACTGCTGAAGGAGGATTTCGCCGTCATCCTGCTGGATGTGCTGATGCCGCGGCTGGACGGCTACGAGACCGCGGGATTGATCCGCCAGCGCGAGCAATCCAGGCGAACGCCGATAATTTTTCTCACCGCCATCAACAAGGAAGACGCCCACATGCTGCGCGGCTATGACGCCGGCGCGGTGGATTACGTGTTCAAGCCCTTCGACCCGGCCATGCTGCGCTCCAAGGTCGCCGTGTTCGTCGAGCTTCATGAGAAGACGCTCGAAATCCAGCAAAAGGCGGCTGCCGAGCAACGGCTGCTGGCCCAGGCACTGCAGGCGCAGCAGGAAAAGCTCGAGGCCGAGCGAGCGCTGCGCAGCGCCCAGGAGCGGCAGCATGCCATTTTGAGCTCTCTTCCGGTCTGCTTCCACGCAAGGGCGGCGGAGCCGCCGTTCGGCGCCAGCTTTGTCACCGAAGGGGTCGAACGCCTGACCGGCTTTCCTGCCGAACGACTGACCGCCGATCCAGACTTCGGCCTGAGCCGGGTTCATCCCGACGATCTGCCGAGGGTGAGGCAAGCCCTGCTCAACGCCAAGGCCGCCGGCTCCTACACCTGCGAATTCCGCTGGCAATGCGCCGACGGCAACTACCGGATTTTCCTCGACCAGGGCGTCCTGTCGAACGGCTCCGACGGCCAAAAGCCCGAGATCCTCGGCACGTTGCTGGATATTACCGAGCGGCGCGAGCTTGAGAACCAACTGCTGCAGTCGCAGCGCCTCGACGCGATCGGCAAGCTTACCGGCGGCCTGGCACATGATTTCAACAATCTGCTTGCCGCAATTCTCAGCGGATTGGGATTGCTCGAGCGCCACGCCGAGTTCGATGGACAGACCAGGCAGGTTCTGGAACTGACACGCCGGTCGGCAAAACAGGGCGCCGAGCTCGTCAACCGCATGCTTGCGTTCTCGCGTCGCCAGACACTGAGGCCGGAGGCCGTGCGCCTCGCCGCGCTCGGCGATACCATGAACGGATTGGTAGCCCCGGTCCTGGGCGGCCTGATCCGTTTCGATTGGCGTGTCGACGACACCGTGTGGCCGGCGCATGTCGATGCCAGCCAGCTGGAGCTGGCGCTGATGAACCTGGTCTTCAACGCGCGCGATGCTATGCCGTCCGGCGGCACCATAATCGTGGAGGCGCAAAATCGAACGCTGGGCAGTGCAGCCGAGGATATTTCGGCGGGCGACTATGTCGTGGTCACCGTCAAGGACACGGGGTCGGGCATACCGGCTGACATTCTCGCCAAGGTCGTCGAACCGTTCTTCACCACAAAACCGGTCGGCAAAGGCACTGGCCTCGGTCTGAGCACGGTGCATGGTTTCGTCAAGCAATCGGGCGGCACGCTTCGCATTGAAAGCACCGTCGGCAGTGGAACATCCGTCCAGCTCTGGCTGCCGCGTTCAATCGAGCGCCCGGTCGAAATCGCCGACAAATCCGATGCCGACGACAGCGTCGTGAATGCCGGCGAGGACTATCCATCGGTCCTGCTGATCGACGACAGTAATGTACTGCGGGAACTGACGGCGCAATCGCTTCGCCAACACGGCTTTGCGGTGACCTGTGCCGGGGGCGGTGCGGAGGCGCTGGCGATGATCGAGCGGGCGCCATACGATTTCGATGTCATTGTCACCGATTTTGCCATGCCGCTCGTCTCGGGCCTCGAGGTCATTCGGTTCGCCCGCAATCTGCGGGCCGATTGGCCGGCGGTGATGATAACGGGATATGCTGATGCCGACGCCATAGCCGACCGGCCCCCCGACGTGCCGCTGCTCGGCAAACCGCTGCGCGAAAAGGACCTGATGGAGAGCATTCTTGCAGCCGCCCCGCGCGCCGGCTCGCAGAGGGCCAAGCAGGCCCAGCCGGTGACGAAGCGGACCATTGGAACCTGACGTACAGGTTGTCGTTGGATAGGTCGTTAGCTGCGTTAGGATCGGAGGAAAGACTGATGGCGACAGCGGACTGGCCTCTTCCTGAACGCTTCACCTTTCAAGGGAACTCGATCGCCTGGGGCGCGATGGGCGAGGGCTCACCCGCGGTATTGCTGCATGGCACGCCTTTCTCATCGTCGGCATGGCGTAGAATTGCGCCTTTGCTCGGCCAACAGAGGCGAATCTATTCCTTTGACATGCTCGGCTATGGTCGATCCGACAAACCCGACAGCGACGTGTCCCGTGGCATGCAGAACGAACTTTTCGCGGCCCTTTACGATCATTGGGGCCTGCGTAACCCCGATATCGTTGCGCATGATCTCGGCGGCTCAACAGCGTTGCGCGGTCATTTGCTCAACGGGCTCGACTACCGGTCGCTGGTTCTGATCGATCCGGTCGCAATCAGCCCGCAAGGCTCACCACTTGTTCAGGCCGCCAAGAAACACGAGACGGTCTTTTCCGGCCTCCCGCACTACATTCACGAAGCGATCCTGCGCGCCTACATCGGCGGCGCCGTAGCGAATGCGCTACGCGAGGAAGAGATGGCGCTTTACCTCGCGCCGTGGCTGGGAGCCGAAGGCCAAAAAGCCTTCTGGCGCCAGGTCGCTCAGATGGATGACAAATACTCGCAAGAGGTCGAGTGGCGATACGGTGAGATTCGTTGCCCCGTTGCCATCCTGTGGGGCGAGGACGACCAGTGGATTTCCATCGCCGACGGTCGCGAGCTCGCGCGCCGCATTTCGAGCGCTTCCTTCCACGTCGTGCCGAACGCGAAGCATCTTATGCAGGAGGACGCGCCGGAAGCGATCATGGCGACAGTGCTTGGCTTCTGGCGAGACCTGGAGGAGCGGGCAAATGCCCACAAAAAATCGGCTTCGGCCGCTCGATCTCCACCGCGTCAATGACCGCGTCGGGCGCCTCTATCCGGTAGCCGATGCGAAGGACAGGAATCCACTCCTTAGTGGCAGTCTTGAATCGAAACGGTACGTTTCGTATCGTTGACCTGGCAGCATCCAGCCTGTGCGCAACACCGAGCGCCGGCCATGGCGCGCTCGACTGGCTGTGATGCGGTTGATAAGCCTCTCCGCAAGGAGAGTCGAAGACATGACCGTTGCGATCGAGATGGGCCAGACGAGCGCAGGCGCCCCGGCGGCGCTGGATCTTGAGGAGCTGCTGGCGACGCGCCTTCTGGTGCAGGGCAATTCCGGCTCCGGCAAATCCCATCTGCTGCGCCGGCTCCTGGAGCAGAGTGCGCCCTGGGTGCAGCAAACCATCATCGACCCCGAAGGCGACTTCGTAACGCTGGGCGACCGGTTTGGCCATCTGGTTATCGATGCCGAGGAGCATACCGAGCGCGGCCTGCAGAGCGCCGGCGAGCGGGCGCGCATCCACCGCGTCTCCACGGTGCTCAATCTCGAGGGGCTCGACGCCGAGAACCAGATGCGCCGCGCCGCCGCCTTCCTCGGCGGGCTGTTCGAGGTCGCCCGCGACCACTGGTACCCGATGCTGGTGGTGGTCGACGAGGCGCAGCTGTTCGCGCCGGCAGTGGCCGGCGAGGTTTCGGACGAGGCGCGCAAGCTCTCGCTCGGCGCCATGACCAATTTGATGTGCCGTGGCCGCAAGCGCGGGCTGGCCGGCATCATCGCCACCCAGCGGCTGGCCAAGCTCGCCAAGAACGTCGCCGCCGAGGCTTCCAATTTCCTCATGGGCCGGACCTTTCTCGATATCGACATGGCGCGCGCTGCCGACCTTCTCGGCATGGAGCGGCGCCAGGCGGAGGCCTTTCGCGACCTCGAACGCGGACAGTTCATGGCGCTCGGCCCGGCGCTGTCGCGCCGTCCGCTCGGCTTGCGCATCGGCCCGACCGATACAAGTCCGCGCAATGCGACCCCGCGCCTGATGCCGCTGCCGGAAGCGGCGTTGGAGGATGCCCGCGCGATCATCCTGGCGGCCCCGCCGCCGGAAACTGTCCGGCCGCAGCGCCGGTCGTCACCGGACCTGCTCGATCAGCTGATGGCGGCAAAATCGGCGGCGCTGGAAATTCGCCCTGAACCGGTGGAGCCGCCGATCAGCGCCGAGGATCTGGCGGAGCGGCGCGAGCGCGTCGACCGGGTGCTGCGCGCCGTGCTGGCGCAGCCCGATGCCGGCTTCCGCGTCATCGGCGTGCTCTATCAGGAGTTCGTGGTCCGCTGCCGTATCGAGGGCCTCGCCTCGGTCGTGCCGGACTTGGCCGAATTCCGCCGCATGCTGACGCGCGCCCGCGCCGGCCTCGGCTCCGACATGGCAGGCGACGCCGCCTGGCAGGACGTCTCGGCGCGCGCCTCGCTGCTGCCCGAGGATATGCAAGGCGTCTTCATGATGATCGCCCGCGCCGCCAAGGAGGGCTGGCCCTGCCCGAGCGACGCGGCGATCGCCCGTGCCTACGGCTCGCACTCGCTACGCCGCGCCCGGCGCCTGCTGACCTACATCGAGGAGCAGGGGCTGATCGTGTGCCAGCTCGACGGCGTTGGACGGCGGACTGTGACGCTGGTGGAACTGGCCTGGGCGACCGCCCCGGGCGATCCTAATGCGGGAGAGGTGGATCAGGGGAGTGCGGTGGGGTGAGGCGGCGGCCGAGCGCGGTCTTCATCATACGACGGCGATTGGCGCGACGCAGAGCCGCTATTGTAAGTTGTTCGACGCTACAGCACTCCCTCCTGCCGACGGCGCTTTACATATCTTCTAAACTACCAGCGGGTCGGTTTGCCAATGAAGAGATCAGCCTCAATCAACTGACGAAGACAAGAAATACGGCAGGACTGTAGCGCAAATATCCTCCGAACCTACGCTACCTCCGCCGATTACCCCTTCGGTTCATTCTGTTGACATCTCCTGCTTCTGGAGAGATGGTAAGATACTACGCGGCGGCCCTTTCCGAAGAGTTTATTCTGCAGCTTTATCAAAGGATTTTGGCAATGCGTTTGTCTCGATCGCGCCGACTTCTGGCCATCGCTTTGACGGCAATCGCAGCCGTTCCCTCTTATGGACATGCCGAGGACAAGCTGCTGACGGAAGCGGTGCAGTTCAACGGTACGATCCTGTATCTCTCCACCAAGGTGCCTGGCCTGATCTTCGGCGCCGTACGCAACGGCGAGACGGCCTTGGCCGGTTTCGGCAAGATTGCCGACGGGAGTGAAAAGGTGCCCGACGGCGACACAATGTTCCGCATCGCGTCCGTGAGCAAAGTGTTCTGCGGCAGTGTGCTTTCCTCGCTGGCGATCGACGGCAAGGTACAGCTCACCGACCGGCTGCAGGATCGCCTTGGCTGGGACCTCACGCTCCCGGAGAAAGATGGCCGCGCCCTCCGCCTGATCGATCTCGTCACGCAAGCTTCCGGCCTTCCGCGGGAGGTGCCAGTGGCCGAGGCGCCCCCCTCCGACCCCTTCTCTACGAACACCAAAGAGGCGCAGATTGCCGCGCTCAAGGACAATCCGCTGCTGTTCGCGCCGGGCACCGCCGTTCTCTATTCGAACTTCGGATACGACCTCCTCGGAGCGGCGCTCGCGAATGTCTCTGGAAAGCCGTATGCCGAGGTCCTTCGGGAGCGTGTCCTCGAACCCCTCGGCATGAAAGACACGGTTTTCAGCCCAAGACCGGAGGACGAGCCGCGCCTGATGCAGGGCCATGACTTCGACGGCAGCCCCATGCCAATCGTGCCGACGAGCACAGCCATGGAGTGCGCCGGTGGATTGTACTCGACGGCGGCCGACCTGCTGCGCTGGATGAACTGGCATGTCGACAACAAGCCTTCCGCGGCCGACGCCGAGTTGCGCCTTTTGAACCACGCGGCTTTTTTGTACCGGGACGGGCTCGCGTCGGTGGTGGGGCTGGATGACGGCGGCCCGATGGACGCCATGGGTCTCGGATGGGTCATCATGCTCCCCAACGAGCATCGCCCGCTCATCCTCCAGAAGAGCGGCGGCCTGCAAGGGATGTTTCTCTATGTTGCGATTGCACCGACACGCGGCGTCGGCGCTTTCTTCGTCATGAACGAATTCAATGCCGCCGGCTTCATGGCTGGGGTCAAGACGACGAACGATCTCGTCGCAGAGATCGCTCCACGCTGATTTTCGCGCTGATCGGGAGGACGTGCGCGATGATTGACGCTGTGAAGGGGCCTGACGGACGGCATGTTTCGCGGCAAGGCAAGCGCGACATCGGCTATTTCCGGCCGACCGCTTAGCCTCCCGAGGACGACCTTTGCCGGCGCCGACCGCTTCATCGCTGCTCACGGCCTGCTCAAACGGCGGCCAAGGTTCTGCCTCTCGCCTCTTGGCATCCCGCTTTCGTAGCCGACCGCGAATGCCGCGCTGCTCGCAGTCCCGACACCATCAGCCGCCTCTTGGCGCAGCCCGATGCCGGCTTCCGGTCATCGGCGTGCTCTATCAGGAGTTCGTGGTCCGCTGCCGCATCGAGGGCTTGGCCTCGGTCGTGCCGGAGTTCCGCCGCATGCTGACGCGCGCCCGCGCCGGCTTGGGCTCCGACATGGCCGGCGACGACGCCTGGCAGGACGCCTCGGCGCGCGCTTCGCTGCTGCCCGAGGATATGCAAGGCGTGTTCATGATGATCGCCCGCGCCGCCAAGGAGGGCTGGCCCTGCCCGAGCGACGCCGCGATCGCCCGCGCCTACGGCTCGCACTCGCTGCGCCGCGCCCGGCGCCTGTTGACCTACATCGAGGAGCAGGGGCTGATCGTGTGCCAGCTCGACGGCGTTGGACGGCGGACGGTGACGCTGGTGGAACTGGCCTGGGCGACGGCGCCGGGGGATTCGAATGCGGCGGAGGTGGAGCAGGGGAGCTTGGTGGGGTGAAGGCTGATGCGTTTTGGGCGAAAGCTGACATTGCTCAACATTAGCAAAGCACCAGAGCGGTCATCGCCAAACCATTACTCATACGTCGCGTTTGGGCCGTGAGCCGACTGTCAGCTTCTAGGCTGAAGTCATCAGCAAATGGACGTTCCGCTGGCGACCTCATTGCGGACCTAAACAGAACAAACAATCTCTATTGGCGGATGGTTCAAAGCCTAGCAGTCTGGCATCGCGTTGCTCGCCAACAGTGACGATCCGACCTCTCCGTCGAGCGCAAAACGCTGGCAGCGCTCGCCGTGGGACTCATCGATTAAGCTCTCGATATGTTTGAAGCCGAGCTTCGCCAATATTCGCAGCGACGCGAAATTGCGCGCCGCCGCCTCGGCCGTCACCTGTTCAAGCGCCAGAGTTTCAAAGGCGTAGCGGAGGACTTCGCGCGCCGCCTCGCTGCCCAGTCCGTGCCCCCAATGCGCACGCGCCAGCACAAATCCCAATGCGGCTGCCTTGGCGTCGGTTGCGCCGAAGGACAGGGTTATCGTCCCGATCGCGTCCGATACTCCTGCTTGGTCTACGGACCACTGGATCGCCTTGCCGTCAGCGAACCGCTGACGCGAACGGGCGAACCACCGTTCGCCTGCCCTTATGTCGTCACGAACGGGATCGCCGGCAAGGGACGCGGATTCGACATCCATCGCGCGCGCAAACCATGCTGGGATATCCCGTTCGCTCGGCGCCCGAAGCACGAGCCTTGGTGTCGTGAGCTTGGGAAATCGGACTGCTTCCATGGGGCATTTTCGACCTGAGGCGGCGCCAACGCAACGGCCCTGGCAGGCCGCTCCGCTAATCACCAATGACAGCCCCTTGGTAGTGTGCCGTCTTCAGGTCGCAGCCCAATCGCTGAGACCTATCTATCGACCAGCCGGGCATACTGCCGTGTGCTCATCGGCGCCTCGGAGAGCCTTGCGTCCGAAACCAACCATCCAACCACGATCAGCCCGTGAGGCGCGCACGAAACAAGGTGCAGCCGTCCGCCAGGCGCGACCTGGAGATATCCCGGAATCCAGCCTCGGTCATCCACGCTCGATACTGACCTTCAGTGTACGATTCGCCGTGGCCATAGAGGTTCAAGAAGGTGATATTCAGAAAGACACCCTCAGGCGGGCCGAGGCGGTCGTCATCGACGACACCCCACCCCGCAATTGCGATCTCGCCTCCCGGTGTGAGGCAACGCGCCGCGTTCAGGATCGAACTGCGCGCCTGGTCAGGCGGAAGGACCTGGACGACGGCCTTCAGGATCGCCAGATCGTGCCGACCGATCGATGGCGCGACAGTTATGTCCCCCTCTTCGACAACCACGTCGTCGGCACCGTATTCTGACAGGATATCTGGCGCGACCGCCGCGACCGCTGGCAGTTCCATCAATGTCGCCGCAATCTGCGGCTGCCGCTCGCGAAGTCCGACGAGAATGGTCCCGGAGCCCCCGCCGATGTCGATCACGGAACCGATCGCCGAGAGGTCTATCTCCCGGGCCAGATGTCGGCCGAAGATCACCCCGCCCGGTGCGAGCATGCGGCTGAAGGCCGCCGCCGCTGCGGGCCCTGCTTCAGAAAAGTCGTGCAGCGCAGCCGGCCGGTTCTGTCGCAGCGACTCTGCGGTCAGCAAGTCGGCTCCCCAGAGCTCGCGCAGGAGCGCATGATCGCCGCCGCGATAGGTCGGCTTGGACGCGTCGAGGAAGGCCGCCGCTTCGGCTCCGTTGCGAAATTGACCATCCTTGACTTCGAGGAGACCGATGCTGGCGAGCGCGTAGAGGAGCCGCGACAGACGATCGGGCTCGACTTTGAGCGCGGCCCCCAGGCTGTCAGCAGTCACCGCGCTGCCACCGAGCCGGGTGAAGATGCCCAGGTCCAGCCCGGCTCGAAGCGCTAAGGCGGGGGGCACCGCTGCGATCAGCTTGTCGATCCGAGCAGAATCCACCATGTCGCCCCCCTTCCGCGACCGAATTTGAAGCAGCTCCCATAGATTAGAACTTCCGTTCTCCGGAAAGTGAAGACAAAATCATTATTTCGAGCGACCGACACGATGACGTAACGGATACTCCTGGCAAAGCTGAACGTCAGCTTCTGAGAATGTCTATCGCCGCCTCGAACGGCCGACATCGGCGCAAAGCTGTCATGCGCGGCTCCGCTTTGGGTCAAAAGCAGCCGTCGCCTCAGCCCTTCCCCTATCTCTCCTCCACAATCCGCAATACGCCGACGTCACGAACAGCACGATCAGCCCAAACAATATCCTTCTCGCCCCCTCCGGCAAGCACGATGGTCAGCAGCGTCGTCAGCACGGTGAGGATCACGCCGGACAGCCGCCCGCGACTCTGGCCCGTCGCTCCCAATGCCTCGGGCGGCGCGCCGGCTTTGTTTCCGTGAATCTCGCCATGCCGCATTGCACAATCGCCTCGCCTGCGCAAAATGCGGCATGATCCGCAAATCCCTCACTGTCCTGGTGATCGATGAAAACCACATCCGCGCTTCCATCATCGAAGCAGGGTTGCGGGAGGCCGGGCATCAGCAGGTCACGGTCATCCACGATGTCGCCGGCATAGCGCGGCGGATCGCCGAGATCGAACCCGATGTGATCGTCATCGATCTCGAAAATCCCAACCGCGACATGCTCGAAAACATGTTCCAGCTGTCGCGCGTGGTGAAGCGGCCGATTGCCATGTTCGTCGACCGCTCGGACCAGGCGTCGATCGAAGCTGCGGTGGAAGCCGGGGTGTCGGCCTATGTCGTCGACGGCTTGCGCCAGGAGCGCGTCAAGCCGATCCTCGACATGGCGATCAGCCGCTTCAACGCGTTTTCGCGCATGGCGCGCGAACTGGAAGAAGCCCGCAGCGAATTGGAAAGCCGCAAGGTGATCGATCGCGCCAAGGGCATATTGATGAAGTCGCGCGGCCTGTCGGAGGACGCGGCCTATACGCTGCTGCGCAAGACCGCCATGAACCAGAACCGCAAGATCGCCGAAATCGCCCAGAGCCTGGTGACGGCGGCAGGCCTGCTGGATCCCGAGGAGAGTTGAGAATGGCGGCCGAGCACCGGATCAATGCTGGCTTCATGCCGCTCTTCGACAGCGCTGTCCTTGTCGCGGCGAAAGAAATTGGCTTCGCCCTGCGCGAAGGCGTCGACCTGACGCTCAACCGGGAAACGTCGTGGGCCAACATCCGCGACCGCATCGCCATCGGCCATTTCGATCTGGCGCACATGCTGGGGCCGATGCCGATCGCCTGCAATCTGGGGCTGACGCCGCTCGCCTCCGACACGGTCGTGCCGTTCTCGCTCGGCCTCGGCGGCAATTGCGTCACCGTTTCGAACGCCGTCTGGGCGGGCATGGCCGCGCACGGCGCCTTACCCGACCTCGATCCGGCGCGGGCCGGCAAGGCCTTGGGAGCGCTGATCCGTGAACGGGCGAATGCCGGCGGCGATCCGCTTCGCTTTGCCGTCGTCCATCCGCATTCCGGGCACAATTACGAACTGCGCTACTGGCTCGCCGCCTGCGGCATCGACCCGTCGCATGAGATTGAAATCGTCATCGTGCCGCCGCCTTTTATGGCGGATGCGCTCGCCGCCGGCAGGATCGACGGCTACTGCGTCGGCGAACCCTGGAACAGTGCTGCGGTCGTCGCCGGCACCGGCCGCATCGCCACGGTCAAGGCGGCAATCTGGAAGACCAGCCCGGAGAAAGTCGTCGGCGTGCGCAAGGCATGGGCCGAAAAACAGCCGGACGCGCTTTCGGCCCTGCTGCGCGCGCTGCATCATGCGGCGCGCTGGTGCCAGGACCCGGCAAACCGCGGCGAACTTGCGGCCCTGATGGCGCAGCCGGCTTTCCTTGGCCTGGCGCCGGCGCTGCAGATGCCGATCCTCAGCGGCCATCTTGCGCTCGGCGGCGGCGCCGAACTCAGCGTCGGCGACTTCTTTCTGCCCTTCGACAAGGCGGCGAACTTCCCGTGGAAGAGCCATGCGCTGTGGTTCTACACGCAGATGGTGCGTTGGGGGCAGGTCAAGCACAGCGCCGCCAATATGGCGCTGGCACGCGAGACCTATCGGCCCGACCTCTATCGCGCGGCGCTGAAGCCGCTCGGCGTCGCTCTGCCGGGTGCCAATTCCAAGGTCGAGGGGGCGCTTACGGTTGCCACTCCGGTCGGCTCGGCCGGTGCCAGCCTGGTGCTCGGTCCCGACGGCTTCTTCGATGGCCAGATCTTCGATCCCGACGAGATCGACGCCTACATTGCCGGCCAGAAATTGGCGCGCGCCGAAGCCTGATCATTTCCGCGGCATTCTTGTGCGCTGCACAAAAAATGTGCGTGCAAATGCGCTAATGAACAATCCTTGGCTTGCTCGCCCAGCGGGCCGGCGCGCCGACGATTGTGGCATGGCATTGATCTCATTGATGTTTGTCATCCATTCCGAAACTGGCACGGTTCCTGCTTTGCAATAGGCAGACTCTTCTCGGGTCACGGAATACGCGTCCAATGGCGGGCGCTACAGGCAAAGCTGCCGCTCAGGTCAACACGCGATCCCGGATGGACGGACGCGCGCGGCCTGGCCGGCAGCTTTTTTGTTTTCACGCAATCGACGGCGCCGATCCCAAGCCGCGCCCAACCGGAGATGACGATGACGAAACGCATCAAGAGCCATTCCGCCCAAACGGCGATCAGCCGCCGGGATTTCCTGAGGATCAGCGCGGCTACCGCGGCAACGCTGGCGGCGGCGCGTGCGCTGCTGCCCTCCGGCGCCTATGCGGCTACCGCCGTACCGGAAGTCACGGGCGCCAAGCTCGGCTTCATTGCGCTGACCGATGCGGCGCCGTTGATGATCGCCAAGGAAAAGGGCCTGTTCGAGAAATTCGGCATGCCCGATGTCGAGGTGCTCAAGCAGGCCTCGTGGGGCGCAACGCGGGATAATCTGGTGCTCGGCGGCGACGCCAACGGCATTGACGGCGCCCATATCCTGACGCCGATGCCCTATCTGATGCACACCGGCAAGGTGACGCAGAACAAGCAGCCGCTGCCGATGGCGATCGTGGCGCGGCTCAACTACGACTGCCAGGGCATTTCCGTCGCCCAGGAATATGCCGCCACCGGCGTCGGCCTCGATGCCTCCAAGCTGAAGGAAGCCTTCGCCGCCAAGAAGGCAGCAGGCAAGGAGGTCAAGGCCGCCATGACCTTCCCGGGCGGAACGCACGATCTCTGGCTGCGCTACTGGCTGGCCGCCGGCGGCATCGATCCCGACAAGGACGTCTCGACCATCGTCGTGCCGCCGCCGCAGATGGTCGCCAACATGAAGGTCGGCAACATGGACGTGTTCTGCGTCGGCGAGCCATGGAACGAGCAGCTCGTCCACCAGGGCGTCGGCTTCACCGCCGCCACCACTGGCGAACTGTGGAAGGGCCATCCGGAAAAGGCGCTCGGCCTGCGCGCCGCCTTCATCGACAAATATCCGAACGCCACCAAGGCGATCCTGATGGCCGTCATGGAGGCCCAGCAATGGTGCGAGGCCAAGGAGAACAAGGACGAGATGGCCGCCATCATCGGCAAGCGGCAGTGGATGAACGTGCCGACCGCCGACATCATCGGCCGCCTCAAGGGCGACATCAACTACGGCAATGGCCGCGTCGCCACCGGCACCGATCTCTACATGAAGTTCTGGCAGGGCGGCGTGTCCTATCCCTTCAAGAGCCACGACAGCTGGTTCCTCGCCGAGAACATCCGCTGGGGCAAGTTCGCGCCGACCACCGACATCAAGGCGCTGGTCGCGCAGGTCAATCGCGAGGATCTGTGGCGCGAGGCGGCCAAAGATCTTGGTGTCGCCGCGGCCGATATTCCGGCGTCTTCGTCGCGCGGCACCGAAACCTTCTTCGACGGCAAGATCTTCGATCCGGAGAACCCGTCGGCCTATCTCGACAGTCTAAAGATCAAGGTGTCGGCCTGAGCCTGACATAGACGCGCGGGGCAGGCGGTGACAGCGCCGCCTGCCTTGCACGTGCCGCCAAGGAGTTTTTCGAAACAATGTCTATCCAAGCCATCGAGGACAGCAAGGTGAAGCCGTTCCCCGCGCCGGCCAAGCCCGCCGAAATCATCGCTTTCACCGCCAGGGCGCGGCGCCGCTTCGACCCGGCCGCGATCGCCGCCAAGCTGGCAAGCACGCTGGTGCCGCCGGTCATTGTCATCACCATCATGCTCGTCGTCTGGCAGGTCGCCTGTTCGTCGCCCACAGCCAGCCTGCCGCCGCCAAGCCAGGTGTGGAACGAAGCCTATGACCTGATCGCCCACCCGTTCTTCGACAATGGCCCGCAGGACATTGGGCTCGCCTGGCGGGTGCTGATGTCGCTGCAGCGCGTCGCCATGGGCTTCGGCCTGGCGGCAATCGTCGGCGTCGCGCTCGGCGCGCTCGTCGGCCAGTCGATCTGGGCGATGCGCGGGCTCGATCCGGTCTTCCAGATCCTGCGCACGGTGCCGCCGCTCGCCTGGCTGCCGCTGTCGCTGGCGGCGTTCCGCGATTCCAGCCCGTCGGCGATCTTCGTCATCTTCATCACCTCGATCTGGCCCATCATCATCAACACCGCGGTCGGTGTCCGCAACATCCCCGAGGACTACCGCAACGTCGCCCGTATCCTCCGGCTCAACCAGTTCGAGTTCTTCGTGAAGATCATGGTGCCGGCGGCCGCGCCTTACATCTTCACCGGCTTGCGGATCGGCATCGGCCTGTCGTGGCTGGCCATCGTCGCCGCCGAAATGCTGACCGGCGGCGTCGGCATCGGCTTCTTCATCTGGGACGCGTGGAATTCGTCGCGCCTGCCCGACATCATCGTCGCGCTCGCCTATATCGGCGTCACCGGCTTCTGCCTCGACCGCCTGGTCGCGGCGGTCGGCGCCTTCGTCACCCGCGGCACAACGGCAAAGTGAGGAGAGGGACGATGACGGCCTATCTGAAGCTCGACCACATCGACAAATCCTTCGCCCGCGGCAGCCAGGTCAGTGACGTCCTGAAGGATATTCGGCTGACCATCGACAAGGGCGAATTCGTCTCGATCATCGGCCATTCAGGCTGCGGCAAGTCGACCTTGCTCAACCTGATCGCCGGCCTGACCAAGGTCTCGGCCGGCGCCGTTCTGCTCGAGGACAAGGAGGTCGACAGTCCTGGCCCGGAACGCGCCGTGGTGTTCCAGAACCACAGCCTGCTGCCATGGCTGACCGTCTACGAAAACATCAATTTGGCAGTATCGAAAGTCTTCGGTCACACCAGGAGCCGGGCCGAACGGCATGACTGGATCATGCGCAATCTCGATCTCGTGCAGATGGCACATGCGAAAGACAAGCGCCCAGCGGAGATATCGGGCGGCATGAAGCAGCGCGTCGGCATCGCCCGGGCGCTGGCCATGGAACCGAAGATCCTGCTGCTCGATGAGCCCTTCGGCGCGCTCGACGCGCTGACGCGCGCCCATCTTCAGGACGCGGTGATGGATATCCATTCGAGGCTCGGCTCGACGACGATCATGATCACCCATGATGTCGACGAGGCGGTGCTGTTGTCCGACCGCATCGTGATGATGACCAACGGCCCGGCGGCCACCATCGGCGAGGTTCTTCCCGTGCCGCTGGCCCGGCCGCGCCGGCGCATCGAGCTTTCCTCCGACCGCACCTTCCTGCGCTGCCGCGAGGCGGTGCTGAAATTCCTTTACGAACGCCACCGCTTCGTCGAAGCCGCGGAGTAAGGCAATAACCTGAAAACTCGTCATCTGCATCGGCAATGGGCAACCTACCGCATTGCACAAATATTATGCTGCTGTGCAAGGCATTCTGACTAATCTTTGATCCGCTGCCGAGCTTGGTCAAAAGTCGCGCGGCTGCAGTTCGCATTGATTTCATTCGATAATTCAGAGCGCTGTCGAATTGGCACGCTTCCTGCTTTTCAAAATGTAGGTCCGCAAGGGCCAAGTGACACGGCGTCCAATGGCGGGCGCCACAGGCAAAGCTGCCGCTCAGGTCCACACGCGCCCCCGGAACCCGGACGCGAAGACCTGGCCGGCGGCTTTTTTGTTTTTGACGCAATCGACCGCGCTGGTCCCAAGCGGCGCCCAACCGGAGACGACGATGACGAAACGGATCGGAACTGGCGCGTCCCTCGCGGACTTCACGCGCCGCGATTTTCTGGCCGTCAGCGCGCTGACCGCGATGCCGCGCCGCTGACAGTCGCGAACGAACAGACAAGGGCGGTGCCTCCCACGCCGCAAACCGGAGCCAGAAAATGACCGCAAATCTCCCAGCAGCGCCCAGCCAGGACAGTGCTCCCCGGCAGGCGCTTGTCATGTCCACCATCGCCTTCACCGTCTGCTTCGCGGTGTGGACGATCTTTTCAATCATCGGCGTGCGCATAAAGCAGGAGCTGGGGCTGAACGAGACGGAGTTCGGCCTGCTCGTCGGCACGCCGATCCTCACCGGCTCGCTCGTGCGTATGGTGCTCGGTGTCTGGACCGACCGTTTTGGCGGACGGCTGGTATACACCGCGACCATGCTTGCGGCGGCGGTCGCGACCTTCCTGCTCGCTTTTGCGCACACCTACGGGCAGATGCTGGTCGCTGCGCTAGGCGTTGGGCTCGCCGGCGGTTCCTTCGCCGTCGGTGTCGCCTATGTCTCGCGCTTCTTCCCGGCCGGCAAGCAGGGCACGGCGCTTGGCATTTTCGGTGTCGGCAATGTCGGCGCCGCGGTCACCAAGTTCCTGGCACCGTTCGTGCTTCTCTCCTGGGGCTGGCAGACGGTCGCGCTGATCTGGGCGGCAGCACTCGTCGTCATGGCCGCCGTCTTCTGGTTCACGACCGGCGACGATCCGGTCATCCGCGAGCGCCGCGCCGGCAAGGCAGCGCCCGCGAGAAGCTTCTGGCAGGAATTCGCGCCGCTCAAGAACCTGCAGGTCTGGCGCTTCGCCTTCTATTATTTCTTCGCCTTCGGTGCATTCGTGGCGCTCTCGCTGTGGCTGCCCCGCTACCTGATCGGCGTCTACGGCTTCGGGCTTGCGACCGCCGGCATGATCGGGGCGGCCTATTCAATTCCCGCAAGCATTTTCCGCGCCTATGGCGGCGTGCTTTCCGACCGGATCGGCGCGCGCACCGTGCTCTACTGGACCTTCGCTGTCAGTGCCGCCGCGACTCTCGTTCTGTCTCTCCCCTCGGCAGATTACGTCGTGCGCGGTGTCAGCGGGCCGATCGCCTTCCATTTCGAGGTCGGCCCGCTCGCCTTCATAGCCGTTGCCTGTGTGCTCGGCTTCTTCATGAGCCTTGGCAAGGCTGCCGTCTACAAGCACATCCCGGCTTACTATCCGCAGAGTGTCGGCGCGGTCGGCGGCGTTGTCGGCATGATTGGCGGGCTCGGCGGCTTTATCCTGCCAATCGTCTTCGGCGCGCTCAACGACCTCACCGGCGTCTGGTCGAGCTGCTTCATGCTGCTCTTCGTCATCGTCGCCACCTGCTTTGCCTGGATGCATTTTTCCATCCGGCGGATGGAGCGCACGGCGTCTGACGAAGCGTCAGGCCTTTCCTACGCGGCTGAGTGAGACCGGAGTGGATCAGGACATGACCGAGAAACTCGTTATCATCGGCAACGGCATGGCCCCCGGGCGCATGCTGGAGCACCTCCTGGAAAAGGCGCCTGGGCGCTACCAGGTCACCATCTTCAACGCCGAGCCGCGCGTGAACTACGACCGCATCATGCTGTCGCCGGTTCTGTCGGGCGAAAAGGCCTATGAGGAGATCATCATCCATGGCGACGGCTGGTACATCAAGCACGGCATCACCCTCTACAAGGGCCACAAGATCGTCGCCATCGACCGGCAGGCAAAGACCGTCACCTCCGATCACGGCGTGACCGAGCCCTACGACAAGCTCGTCATCGCCACCGGCTCGGTGCCGTTTATCATTCCGGTGCCAGGCCATGACCTGCCGGGCGTGCTCACGTATCGCGATCTGGACGACGTCCGCGCCATGATGCTGGCCGCCCAGTCGCGGGCCAAGGCTGTGATCATCGGCGGCGGCCTGCTCGGGCTCGAAGCAGCCGCGGGCTTGAACGCTCAAGGTATGGACGTCACCGTGCTGCATGTCATGCCGACGCTGATGGAGCGTCAGCTCGATCCGGCCGCCGGCTATCTCCTGCAGCGCGCAGTCGAGCAGCGCGGCATCAAGGTCATCACCAAGGCCAACACCCAGGCGATCACCGGCAACGGCAAGGTCGAGCGGGTGGAGCTTGCCGACGGCACTATCATTCCGGCAACGCTTGTCGTCATGGCGGTGGGCATCAGGCCGAATGCGGCTTTGGCGAAGGAAGCCGGCATTGCGGTCAATCGCGGCATTGTCGTCGACGCCGGCATGCGCAGCAACGATCCCGACATCTACGCAATCGGCGAATGCGCCGAGGTCAACGGCCAGGTGTACGGGCTGGTCGCGCCGCTCTACGAGATGGCGCGCGTCGCCGCCAGCCATCTGGCCGGCAATGAGACGGCGGCTTTCGTTCACATGGACACGCCGACCAAGCTCAAGGTCACCGGCATCGAGCTGTTTTCGCTCGGCGACTTCGCCGAGGGCGATGATCGCCAGGAGATCGTGCTGCGCGATGCGGCGGCCGGCGTCTACAAGCGCCTGGTGCTCAAGGATGACCGCATCATCGGCACCGTGCTTTATGGCGAGACAGCGGACGGCGCCTGGTTCAACGACCTCAAGAAGAAGCACACCGACATATCCGAGATGCGCGACACGCTCATCTTCGGCCAGTCCTACCAGGGAGGCGCCCCCCTGGACCCTATGGCGGCCGTTGCAGCCTTGCCGGATGATGCGGAAATCTGCGGTTGCAACGGCGTATGCAAGGGAAAGATCACCGGCGCGATCACGGCCAAGGGCCTGACCTCGCTCGACGACGTGCGCGCCCACACCAAGGCGTCGGCCTCGTGCGGTTCCTGCACCGGGTTGGTCGAAAAGCTGATGGTGCTGACCATCGGCGACAAATACAACCCTGCGGCGGTCCAGCCGATGTGCAGCTGCACCACGCTTGGCCATGACGAGGTCCGCCGGCTGATCAAGGCCAAGGGCCTGAAGACCATTCCCGCCGTCATGCAGGAACTGGAGTGGAAGACCTCCTGCGGCTGCGCCAAATGCCGGCCGGCGCTCAACTATTATCTCGTCTGCGACTGGCCCGACGAATACGCCGACGACTACCAGTCGCGCTTCATCAACGAGCGCGTCCACGCCAACATCCAGAAGGACGGCACCTATTCGGTGGTGCCGCGCATGTGGGGCGGCGTCACCAACGCCGCCGAATTGCGCGCCATCGCCGACGTCGTCGACAAGTTCGAGATCCCGATGGTCAAGGTCACCGGCGGCCAGCGCATCGACATGCTCGGCATCCGCAAGGAAGACCTGCCGGCGGTATGGGCCGATCTCGGACAGGCTGGCTTCGTCTCCGGCCACGCCTATGCCAAGGGGTTGCGCACGGTGAAGACCTGCGTCGGCTCGGACTGGTGCCGCTTCGGCACGCAGGATTCGACCGGCTTGGGCATCCGTATCGAAAAATTCATGTGGGGCTCGTGGACCCCGGCCAAGGTCAAGATGGCGGTGTCGGGCTGTCCCCGAAACTGTGCCGAGGCGACCTGCAAGGATGTCGGCGTGATCTGCGTCGACAGTGGCTACGAAATCCATTTCGCCGGCGCCGCTGGCCTCGACATCAAGGGCACCGAAGTGCTCGGCCTGGTCAAGACCGAGGACGAGGCGCTGGAGCATATCGTGGCGTTGACGCAGATGTATCGCGAGCAGGGCCGCTATCTCGAGCGTATCTACAAATGGGCCAAGCGCGTCGGCATCGCCGAGATCAAACGCCAGATCATGGACGATGGCGAGAAGCGCAAGGCCTATTTCGACCGCTTCGTCTTTTCCCAGAAATTCGCCCAGGTCGACCCGTGGTCGGAACGTGCTTCCGGCAAGGACAAGCATGAATTCCGGCCGATGGCTTCGGTCGGTTTCGCGCAGGCGGCGGAGTGATCATGATGAACTGGGTATCAATCGGCTCGATGTCAGACATTCCGCGCCGCGGCGCCCGCTGCGTCGCAACGCCTCAAGGCAAGATCGCCGTCTTCCGCACGGCGGACGATCAGGTCTTCGCCATCGAGGACCATTGCCCGCACAAGGGTGGGCCACTCAGCCAGGGCATCGTCCATGGCACGGCGGTGACCTGTCCCTTGCACAATTGGGTGATCTCGCTGGAGACAGGCAACGCGCTCGGCGCGGACGAGGGTGTGGTGCGCACCATTCCGGTCCGGATCGACGGCGAGCGGCTGTTCATTGCGCTGGAAGCGCTGGCCAGCCGCGCGGCGTGAACCATGCAGATTGATGAAGCGCGCGAGGTGAGGACCACCTGCCCCTATTGCGGGGTGGGTTGCGGCGTGCTGGCGAAGGTCGCCGCGGACGGCCAAATTACCGTTCGTGGCGACCCGGACCACCCGGCGAATTTCGGCCGGCTCTGCTCCAAGGGCTCGGCGCTGGCCGAGACCACCGATCTCGAAGGCAGGCTGCTTCATCCGGAAATCCACGGTCGCCGCACCGACTGGGACGAAGCGCTCGACCTTGTCGCTTCGACCTTCTCGCAAACCATTGCTGAGCACGGCCCTGACGCGGTCGCCTTCTACGTCTCCGGCCAGTTGCTGACTGAGGACTATTACGTCGCCAACAAGCTGATGAAAGGCTTCATCGGCTCGGCCAATATCGACACCAATTCGCGCCTGTGCATGGCCTCGTCGGTCGCCGGCCACCGCCGCGCCTTTGGCTCGGACACCGTTCCGGGAAATTACGAGGATCTGGAACTTGCCGACCTGATCGTACTGGTCGGCTCCAATCTCGCCTGGTGCCATCCGGTGCTCTACCAGCGCATTGCCGCCGCCCGGGAAAAGCGGCCCGAGATGAAGGTGGTGCTGATCGACCCACGCCGCACCATGACCTCAGATATCGCTGACATGCATCTGGCGATCGCGCCCGATGGCGATGTAGCTTTGTTCACAGGGCTGCTCGCCTATCTCGGCCAGCACAACGCGCTGGACCGCACCTATATCACGGCGCACACGACCGGCTTCGGGCAAGCCCTTTTCGCCGCCTCGGCGCTCGACCTTGCCGGCATCGCGGCGGCCACGGGCCTCGGCGAGGACGAGCTGGCCCGCTTCTACAGCCTGTTTGCCGCGACGGCGAAGACGGTGACCGTCTACAGCCAGGGCGTGAACCAGTCATCTTCGGGCACTGACAAGGTCAACGCCATCATCAACTGCCATCTGGCCACCGGTCGCATCGGCAAGCCCGGCGCCGGGCCGTTTTCGTTGACCGGCCAGCCCAACGCCATGGGCGGCCGTGAGGTCGGCGGCATGGCCAACATGCTGGCCGCCCACATGGAGATCGAAAACCCCGAGCACCGCAACCGCGTGCAGCGCTTCTGGCATGCCCCAACCGTCGCCGAAAAACCCGGCCTGAAAGCGGTCGAGATGTTCCAAGCGGTGGCCGACGGACGCATCAAGGCGCTGTGGATCATGGCGACCAATCCGGTCGATTCGATGCCGGATGCCGATGCGGTCGAAGCGGCGATCAAGGCCTGCCCGTTTGTTGTGGTGTCGGACGTGCTGGGCGAGACCGACACGGTCCGCCACGCCCATGTCCGGCTGCCGGCCACCGCATGGGGTGAAAAGGATGGCACCGTCACCAATTCGGAGCGCCGCATCTCGCGCCAGCGGGCTTTCTTGGCCACGCCCGGCGAGGCGAGGCCAGATTGGTGGATCATCGCTGAAGTCGCCAAGCTGATGGGCTTTGGCGAGGCGTTTTCGCATGTGTCGCCGGCCGACATCTTCGCCGAGCATGCCGCGTTGTCGGGCTTCGAGAATGACGGGGCACGCGATTTCGACATCGGCGCTTATGCCGGGGTCGATGCAGGGACGTATGAGGAGTTGGCGCCATTCCAATGGCCAGCGCCGAGCCAAGGCACCCCCCTCTGGCCTGCCGGCCATCTCCCCCTCAAGGGGGGAGATCAGCCGCCACCATGGCCTTCGCCAATCGTTACCATCGCTGAAAAGGCGGTGCCGGCAAAACTGCAAATCTCCCCCCTTCAGGGGGAGATGGCCGGCAGGCCAGAGGGGGGTGCCTGGCGCCAGCCGGAGGACAAAAGCACCCGCTTCTTCGCCAACGGCAATTTCTACACGCCCGACGGCAAGGCGCGCTTCATTGCCATCCGCCCAACCGTCGAAACCCGCACTAGCCCGGACTATCCGCTGATACTCAACACCGGCCGCGTCCGCGATCACTGGCACACCATGACGCGCACGGGAAAAAGCCCGCGCTTATCGCAGCACATGGCCGAACCGTTCGTCGAAATCCATCCGGCGAATGCGCAGCACTACGGCATCGGCGATGCCGATATCGTGCGCGTCTCAACCGCGTATGGCGAGGTGCTGGTCCGCGCGCTGGTGACGGTGCGCCAACGCCAAGGCTCTGTATTCGTACCGATGCACTGGACCGATCAGTTCTCCGGCCACGCGCGCGTCGATGCATTGGTAGCGCCGACGACCGATGCGAGTTCAGGCCAGCCGGCCTCGAAGAATGTTGCCGCCCGCATCGAGCGGTTCGCTGCCACGGCCTTCGGCTTCGCCGTGCTTGCCGAACGGCCCGCATCCATCGACGCCGATTACTGGGGCCTCGCCCGCTGCCCCGCCGGCTGGCGGCTTGAAATTGCGCTGCAGGACAGCCGCGACTGGACCGCGTTTGCCGCCTCCCTGTTAGGCATGGAAGGGGAGACGCTCGCCTATCACGACATCGCCGGCGGGCACCATCGCTTCGCCCGTTTCGCGGGCAGTCGGCTGGTCGGCGCGCTCTATCTTGCGCCCACTCCGGTAGCGGTGTCGCGCGGCTGGGCGGTCGAACAACTGGATGCCGACCATGCCGATCGGCAGGCGCGGTTGGCGATTGTCGCCGGCAGGCCTGGTGGCAAGAGCGTCGATCGCGGCGCCATCGTCTGCGCCTGTTTCGGGGTCGGTGCCAACCAGATCGCGGAAGCGGTGCGCGGCGGCTGCACCAGCGTTGCGGCAATTGGCGCCGCCCTTCACGCCGGCACCAATTGCGGCTCCTGTCGCGCCGAGATCAAGACCATTATCGACGGGCGGCGTCTTCAAGCTGCGGAGTGATGCCGAGGAACCCTGCCGCGCCGCTGCACGATGCTTACTAGCAATTTTCAAACCATGGGCTACCAACGTTCTGACTTCGATTCGCTCGGAACGGGAACCTATGAGCAAAGCCCTGACCTCATTCGCGCTGGCCGCCGTGCTGACGGCCTTGCTGATGGCGCTCAGCCTGGCGGTGGCCAGGCATGGCTATCCCTATGGCGCGATCGGCGCCAAGCGTCTGAGCGACGTCGCCGATGCAGGGACGTTCATTCCGCTCGCGGCGGTGTATTTTTTCAGCGCACTGCTGATGATGGTTCTGCCCATCAGGCTCGCCGGCATCGTCCTGACACATGCCGCCGATGCGATCTTCTGGACGGTCATCGTGTTGTTTGCGGTCATCGTTGGATGTCTCGCCGCGAGATTTGCTTTCGGTCAGCGCGATGTGCTCTCGACACTGCTGAACTGGCGGCTCCTGTTTGTCGCAGCCGTCGTCGGATGCCATCTCTTCATCAACGAGCTGCGCCGCAACATCCTGTTGAGAAGCCTGTTCTTCGTCGTCTTCGCCGCGGCGACACTGGCCTGCCTGTTTTGGTCCTTCAGCGTCTGAGTATGTGCGACCGTCGGGCGGACGGCTTAATTCTTGTCGACCGGCTTTGAGCGCATTCGCGAAACGGTCTCACGCTCGGCCCGCTTCGAACGCATCGGCGGCAGGCCGCGGTCGACCAAGTCCATGTCTTCCAGCACCATGTCGCCCATCCGCTTGAAGGCGACGTCGAGCGCACCGGCCCTATGGGCGGAGCGCAGGAACCCCGGCAATGTGCGGACCGGGTGATCCTGGGCCAGCGGTTCCTCAGGAAAAACATCGCTGGCGGCGACGATATGGCCGCTGCGGACAGCATCCATCAGTGCCGGGAAATCGACCACGCCGGCCCGGCTGAGCAGGATGAAAGCGGCTCCCTTGCGCATCCTGGCAAACGCCTCGGCACCAAGGAAACCCTGGTTTTCACTGGTCACCGAAGCGACGACGAAGACGAAATCGCTGTTCGACAGAACGTCGTCGAGAGAGGCCGGCTCGACGCCGTTTTCGATCAGGATCGACGGCGGCAGCCACGGGTCGAAGACTTTTGTCCGCGTGCGAAAGCCCGCCAGCAGCCGCTTGAGCGCACGGCCAAGATCGCCGAAGCCGATGATGCCGACATCCGCACCGGAAAGGAGCCGCGCCGTCTGGTTGCCGTCGCCGCCCCACAGCTCCTCGCCCTGACGAAATGCAAGATCGGCGTCGACGATGCCGCGGGCGAGGTTGAGCGCCATGGCGAGGCCGAGCTCGGCCACCGGTTCGGCAAACACCAGCCCGGTGGTGACGACATGGATGCCGCGCGAAAACAGCGTCTCGTACGGCATGTTGTTGATGAGGTTGCTCTCGACATTGAAGATGCAGCGCAGCGCCTTCATTTTTTCCAGCGTCTCCGGCGCGATCGGCGGTTGGCCGACGATGTAGCGGGTCTCGGCAAGGATATCCGCTGGCAGCGCCGCCACCCCCTCGGGCGACGTTTCGACGATGCGGTATTTCGATCGAAATTTCGCCAGCGCAGCCGGCGTGAAGATTAGGTCGAGTGTCCGCGGTTCGGGTGCGCTGATCACCAGCGGCAAGGCGCTGTCGGACATGATACTTCCTCCCGTGCGATCCGCGTCGCACCACACTAGAATCGTCTTTTCCCGCCCCCCGACACCTATCACATGCCGGTCGAGGAGGAGAAGTTTGCCTTCTTCGGCCTTGCGGTGCGGCGGTCGGTGGTCCAGATAGACGGCGATCGAAGGACGACAAGGAAGACAGCGACATGATCCCGTTTCGAAAGAACCTCATCGATGGCGAGTGGGTAGGCGATGCCGGCTCCCGCAACATCAACCCGTCCAATCTCGACGACGTAGTCGGCGAATATGCGTCGGGGGGCGCCGAGCACGCCCGGCAGGCCATCGCGGCGGCGAAAGCGGCATTTCCGGCATGGTCCCGATCGGGCCTGCTGGCACGCCATGCGGTGCTGAGGAAGGCGTCGGACGAGATCACCGCGCGGAAAGATGAAATCGGCCGGGCGTTGGCACGCGAGGAAGGCAAGACGCTGGTCGAGGGCATCGGCGAGACTGTGCGGGCTGCCCAGATATTTGACTTCTTCGCCGGCGAGACGCTGCGTCTTTCGGGCGAGCTGGTGCCGAGCGTGCGGCCGGGTGTCGGCGTCGAGATCACCCGCGAAGCGGTCGGCGTCGTCGGCATCATCACGCCGTGGAATTTCCCGATCGCCATCCCGGCCTGGAAAATCGCTCCGGCGCTGGCCTACGGCAACACCATCGTCTTCAAGCCGGCGGAACTCGTTCCGGAGAGCGCCTGGACCATTGTCGACATCCTGCACCGCGCCGGGCTGCCCAAGGGCGTGCTCAACCTGGTGATGGGCAAGGGTTCGGTCGTCGGCCAGGCCATGCTCGACAGTCCTGACCTCAACGCCATCACCTTCACCGGCTCTGTCGGTACCGGCAAGCGCGTCGCCGCCGCCAGCGTCGAGCACATGCGCAAGTTCCAGCTCGAAATGGGCGGCAAGAACCCGCTTGTCGTGCTCGACGATGCCGACCTTGCCGTCGCCGTCGACTGCGCCATCAACGGTGCCTACTTCTCGACCGGCCAGCGCTGCACGGCCTCGTCCCGCCTGGTGGTGACGGACGGCATCCATGACCGCTTTGTCGAGGCGCTCAAGGACCGCATGGCCAAGCTGGTCGTCGGCGATGCCCTCGATGCCAAGACCCAGATCGGACCGGTTGTCGACCAGAGCCAGTTGAAACAGGACGAAGACTATATCGCCATCGGCCGTCAGGAAGGCGCGGACCTTGCCTTCGGTGGCGGGCGGCTCGATCGTGAAACCCGCGGTTTCTATTTGCAGCCGGCGCTGTTCACCGAAACCACCAACGCCATGCGCATCTCGCGCGAGGAGATTTTCGGACCGGTCGCCAACGTCATCCGCGTCAAGGATTATGACGAGGCGCTGGCGGTGGCCAACGACACGCCGTTCGGCCTTACCTCCGGCATCTGCACCTCGAGCCTCAAGCATGCCACGCACTTCAAGCGCAATTCGGAAGCCGGCATGGTCATGGTCAACCTGCCGACGGCCGGCGTCGACTTCCACGTGCCTTTTGGCGGGCGCAAGGGATCGAGCTACGGCCCGCGCGAGCAGGGCCGCTATGCCGCAGAGTTCTACACCACGGTGAAGACCGCGTACACGTTTGCCGGCTAAGAAAAGGCGGCAAACCAGCCAGGCAGGCGAGCAAATCGATGGCATCTGAGAATACAGACCTGACCTGGCTCAATCCACCGCCGCACTATGCCTTCGGCAACGATACGGTGCATGTGCGGACCGGCAAGGAGACCGACCTCTGGCGCGAGACGTTCTACGGCTTCTGGCGTGACAATGGCCATTTCCTCTATCGTGAGGTCGAGGGGGATTTCAGCGCCGAAGTCACGGTCAAGGGGCAGTATGAGGTGCTTTACGACCAAGCCGGCCTTATGGTCCGCCTGAGCGAGACGCACTGGATCAAGGCCGGCATCGAATACACCGACGGGCTGATGTATTTTTCCGTCGTCGTCACCAACGATGCCTCCGACTGGTCGCTGGCCAGCATTCCCGCCGACCCCGACGGGGTCAGAATCCGCCTGACCCGCCATGCCGAGACGATCCGCGTCCAGTATCTGGACGCGTCCGACAAGCACTGGAAACCGGTGCGGCTTGCCTATTTCCCGCCGTCGAAAACGGTCGATGTCGGCATGATGTGCTGTTCGCCGCAGCGCGAGGGTTTCGAGGTCACATTCAGCGATTTTTCGATCGGCCCGCCGATCTCGCGAGAGCTTCACGACTGAGGCGCCGCGCTCCGATCGAGCGGTTTCGCCGTCCGGCCTTAGTAGGTCGCCCGGCCGCCGGAGACGTCGAAGACGGCAGCCGTAGTGAACGAGCATTCCTCGGACGCGATCCAGCAAATCAGCGCCGCCACCTCCTCGACCTCGCCGAACCGTGCCATCGGTATTTTGGACAGCATGAAGTCGATGTGCTGCTGGCTCATCTGCTGGAAGATCGCGGTGCGCACGGCCGCCGGCGTGACGCAGTTCACCGTCACCTTGGTCTTGGCCAGTTCCTTGCCGAGCGACTTGGTCATGCCGATCACCGCCGCCTTGGAGGTGCTGTAGGCCGAGGCGTTCGGGTTACCTTCCTTGCCGGCAATCGAGGCGATGTTGACGATCCTGCCGTAATTGCGTTCGAGCATATGCGGGACCAGCGCCTTGTTGCAGAAGAAGACGCCGTTGATGTTGATGTCGATGACCCGGCGCCAATCCTCCACGGAATACTCCCAGGTCGTCATGTTCGGTCCGGTGATGGCAGCACTGGTGACAAGGACATCGACTGCGCCCAACGCTTCGATCGTCTCTCCGGCGGCGGCTTCGACCGCTAGGGGGTCGGCAACGTCGAGGGTCACGCTGTGCAGGCCTGGAACAATGGCCTTGGCCTGCTCGATCTGGGCGGCATCGCGATCCCAGACCGAAACACGCCCGCCTTCGTCGGTAATCCTTTGCGCGACGGCCAGGCCGATGCCTGAGGCGCCGCCGGTGATAACAGCAGATCGTCCGGCAAATCGTCCCGCGAAACTCATCGGCATGTCGCATTCCTCCCAATCGGCGGCGAATGTGAAGTCAACGGCGGACAAGTTCAAGCGCGGACTTGCAGCCTCCGAACAGCTTGTGATGGGCCAGCACCGGGCAATTGAACCGGTAGGCGTTCCTGGCCCAATCGTCTCGTCCGGTATTGGGAGAACGGCTGGAACGACGCGCCCGGTTGGCATCCGGGTGACAGGCGGCGCCGGATGGGTTATATTGCACTGCACAATGCGAGCGCCTGCAGGCGAGCCCCGATCGATCCAATGAATCCGCCCATGAGCGGCCCATGAAATCGGCATTGAGCTGCAAGGACGGAAAACCGCTACCGAGATGAAGATTCCAAAATCTCTGTTGATCGATCCGGACAAGAACACGGCCTATGGCAGCTTTGCCGTTGCCGTCTCGATCTGGGCGTTCTCCTACTCGACCATTTTCGGCCAGGCCATGATCCTGGCCTACTATGCGGTCTGGCTGCCGCTCATCCTGGTCGACTACCGGAAGATATTAAGGCACGCTTCCAGCGCCTGGCTTCCGCTGGCCTTTGCAACCTATGTCTGCTTCTCGGTGTTCTGGTCGGCGGCCCCTGGCACGACGGCAAGGACGGCCGTCCAATATTGCTCCCATATCGCCTGCGCCTACATTGCCGCGCGCACCGTCAGCGTCCGGACTTTGACCATAGGCGCCCTGATCGGGATTTTCGTCGTCCTGCTCTATTCGCTCAAGGTCGCGAGTTATTCCTACGACGTTCTCGATGGCACGTATAATTTCGTCGGCGCATTCAGCTCCAAGAACCAGATCGGCTTTGTCGCATCGCTTGGCATCTATTTCTGCGTTGTCTACCTCGCCTTTCTCAGGCGTGGCCGGATAAGCTTTCTGCTGATCGTACCGATTGTCCTTCTATCGGGCTATCTGCTGGTGGTGTCTCATTCGGCCACTTCCATGGCATCGACCCCGGCGGTTCTCGCTCTGGTCGCCCTGCTTTCCATAGGCAAGCTGCTTTCGCTCCGCCATCGCCGGGTGATTTTCATGATCGGTGCGGGCGGGCTGATCGCCTGCACCGTGATTGCGCTGAATCTCGGGCTGATGGACTTTGTCCTTGGCCTTTTCGGCAAGGATTCAACGCTCACCGGACGAACCTACCTCTGGCAACAGGGCTGGAATGCCGCGCAGCAATCGCCCATACTCGGCGTTGGCTACGCGGCCTATTGGGTCCAGGGCTTCTCCGAGGCCGAGCGGCTGTGGAACGAATTCTACATCGCCGCCCGAAGCGGCTTCCACTTCCACAACACCTACATCGAGACCTTGGTGGAACTCGGCTTCGTCGGGGCGACACTGCTTTCGCTGATCATCCTGCGCACGCTCTGGGGTCACGTCTCGGCGCTGATATTCAGGACATGGCAAGCCGACTCCGTGATTCTTGCCGGCGTCATGGTGCTTCTGTTCATCCGCTCCTTCGTCGAGGTCGAGACCCTCAACCCCTACATCATGGGTTCGTTCCTGCTGTATTACAGCTACTTCAAGCTGGTGAGGGCGCCGGCCGTCGCTCCTTCCCGGTGGAGCGCCGTGAACCATCTCGAGGAACCGGACGCCGTGCGAGGCTAGCGCGGGCGGATCCAGGCGGTTCGTTGCCCGAAGGCCACTTTGTTTTCTGATCCACAAGATCCCAAACGCAAAAACCCCGCAGACCGCTGCCTGCGGGGTTGGTGCTTCTTCGCTCCGGTCGAAAGAAGCTACTGGATGGCCAGGGGCGCCGGTTTGACCTTGATCACGTCCCCTGGCAGCACTGGTGTGTCTTCATCGGCGGTGATTTCGCTGGTCTTGCCGTCGACCACCCGCACCAGGGAAAATGACAAGGCCGCTGGTTCGTTGTTGCCGTAGAATTGCGGCATGGGGCTGCCCGACAAGGCTTCGGACATCAAGGCCTTTTCCATATTGAGCTTCAGCGTCACCTCGTTGAGATCGGCTTCCGTCTGTTGCCGGTCGGTCGCGAGGCTGGAGTTCTGGGTGTTCTCGAGATCGATAGCGTCCTGGGTGGCCTTGCTGATCGACTGCTTGGCCGTGAGAATCGCCGTTTCGTAATCCAGGATCTGGCCTTCAAGGTCGGCGATGGTTTGCTGCGAGTTCAAAACCCGCGTGTTGACGACCAGGCCCTTTTGCGCCAGCGAGCCGATGCCGTTGAGCTGCTCCTTTGCCAGATCGACCTGCTTCTGCTGGTTGACGATCTTTTTCTGCAGCGAATCGATCTCGCTCTGCAGCAGCGCCTTCAAATCGTCGAGCGCCTGCAAGCGCAGCTTGAGTTTCTTCTGGTCGGCCGCCAGGATCGCCGTCTCATCGGCAACGATACTGGGCAGTTTCGGATCGTCGGCCACCTCTTTCGGCACCGCGAATGTCGGCTTGTCCGCCAGTTCCGCTTCGAGGCGGGCGCGCTTGACGGTTAGCCTGACCAATTGGTCCTGTAGTACGTCGAAATTGCCCTTGGCATTGATCAGGTCGCGGTCGAAGCGCTGCCCGCTCTCCGGGTTCCGCCGGGCTCCGCCGGCAATGCTCATCGCTTTCAGCACGGACAACCCAGGCACACAAGGGTACTGGCCGGGCGATTGCACCTCGCCAGAGATGTAGAATGGCCGGTACTGCGCCATTTCGACGGAAGCCTCCGGCTTGTCGGCCAGAGCGAGCTTGCGCTGCAGTGCCTCGCCGAGCGATGCCGCGATCTCCGAAGTCGTCTTGCCGGATGCGGGCATCTCGCCGACGAAGGGAACCGACAAGGTTCCAGCGGGGCCGACCGTGTATTCTCCATTGATGGCCGACCAGTCACGGAACGTGCCTTCGACGGTCTGCCATTCCGCCACGCGGATGGTCAGCTTGTCCTGTGCTCCAAGCCGATAGTCGTCGGCGAAGGCGAACTGTGGCAGGGCTAGCGACAGCGTCAAGCCGGTCGCCATTGTGAGGCAAGTCGTCAAAAGCCGTACTCGCCGCATGTGTCTGGAGAGAATGCCGGTGCAAAAGATATCGATTATATCTGCTTCCAACTGAGCGTTTCCGATCTGGTTTGCCCCGCCCAATGAGCTGCCGATGCCTGAGTCAGGGGCCTGAGTTCCGGGCCCGAATTCTGGACAGTCGCTCCTCGATGCACGGCCAGCAAGCGGCCGTCAGTAGCAGCCTCGCGACATCCAGACCGCAGGTACGGTCTTGATGATGATGCGGATGTCTTCGAACATCGACCAGTTCTCGACATAGTGCCTGTCGAATGCGACGCGACTGTCATACGAAACATCGTTGCGTCCGCTGACCTGCCAGAGCCCGGTCAGGCCGGGGCGCGATTTCAGGTAATAGACGGCCGAATTGCCATAGATCTCCAGCTCATCGCGCACCACGGGACGAGGCCCGACCAGGCTCATATCCCCCTGCAGGATGTTGATGATCTGCGGCAACTCATCAAGGCTGAGCTTCCTCAGCACCGCTCCGACGCGCGTGATCCGCGGGTCGTTCTTCAACTTGCGGGTCGCTATCCATTCGGCATTGGCCTCCGGATTCGCGGCGAGATAGGCAGCAAGCACCCGCTCGCCGTCTGGAACCATGGTGCGGAACTTGAGGCACGGAAAAATCCGTCCTCCGCGGCCGATCCGGCTGTGACCATAGAAAATCGGCCCGCCATCGGAAAACCTGACAAGCAGCGCTATCATCACAAACAGCGGGCTGAGAGCGACCAGGCCGATCAGCGAACCGGCAATATCGAAGCTGCGTTTGAGCAGGCCGCCGATCGGTGGCGGAAAATCGAGGCCGGCCTGCGAAAAATCCGCATCGGCCGGCTTGGCTACGTCCCTCATGCGTAAACTCCATACGTTGAACGGATGGTTTAGCGCACGATACCAAAAAAATGTTGCAGCGCAACACACAATTTCCCAGTCGGCTGTAATAGTCGCGTCATGAACTGACTAAATAATAAACTCGTCCTGCACAAAATTTCGCCTTTATGTCGCAAAAGAGACAGATTATGGGCAAATTTGGAAAAGCTAGTCCAATTTTGGGGCTGATTTTAGGCGATTCGCTCTTTATACGCTGCTACGGAGCTTTGCCGTCATTTAGAATTTCAAAATATCGACTGATGTCATGATGAAATACTAGTCGATATCATAACTCTTACTAGAGAGAGTCGATATCCGGCAATCGGTGGTGATGCCGACGTGTGCATTGCACCATGGCAGAGTCGATCCCGAGGATTCGTCTAAAATTATTCCGCAGCTGCCCTTGCCGACTATTGCGCGGCTCAATAGAGTTGCAAATTGTTTCTGTCGGACCATGGACAGATTGGGCTAGGCCGGAAGCAACCGGCCAGAAGCGGGCAACCTAAATAAGCTCGCAGAGTTTAAGGGAGGTGCTCGGGGTGGGCTTGTCGACATTTTTTCCCGAGCCGGTTGATGGGCTATCGGGTATGTCACTGCCAAAGTTCATTATCGGAATGTGTTTTGCGCTGGCGATCGTGATCGTCTGGTCCTATTTGGGCGGCGCCTCGCTCGGCACGACGCTGTTTCGCGTCATCGGCTGTGCCATAGTCATCCAACTCGGTTATTTTCTGCTGGTCTTTGCCATGGTCGCCAGAAATGCCCCGACCCCGGCGGACAAGATTCGCGACACAGAACGAAAGCTGAGTTCGAACGAGGCGGCCGAAGGCGAGAAACTCAGTGCCAGGAGGGGCCTTCACTGATTTCGGGCCTGGCCTCCAGCAACGCGCCGCAAGTCGGCATCCCGTTTCTTCAACTCCTCGATGCTTCCGGCCTCAATCAAGCGGCCACTCTCCATTGCCGCGACCTACTCGGCAGTGACCGGCTGGCCAACTGAGCGCGCCATTGGGGCGCGCCATTGGGGGTTGATCCTGAGCGTGTAGGAACGGCTCTGCCAAGCGGCGCATTTCTGGAGCTATCCCGATTGAGGCTCGCCGCCTGCCGAACCGGGCCATGACACCCAGCAAAATGAAAAACTGGACGGCGCCGATGATTTTGGCGATGCTTGCTTCGCACTTGCAGCATAGGCATTTGGGCCGATGCATTTCAGATGGGCGGTGGGGCATTGAGCGGACGGGGCGAGGAAATCCGCAACGACTTCTGCAATCGAGAGGCATTGTCCATGACATCATCCCAGGTCTGCGTGATCATCGCCGCCCGCAATGCGGCGCGGACAATCCCGGCTGCCATCGCATCGGCGTTACGCGAGCCGGAGGTTGCGGAAGTCGTCGTCGTCGACGACGCGTCCACCGACGATACCGCGAAAGTCGCCCACGCGGCCGGCGACGGCACGGGCCGCCTTTCCGTCATCCGCTTCGACGTCAATCGCGGCCCATCCTTTGCCCGCAACGCCGCGATAGCGGGTTCCAGGTCGCCGTTCATCAGCATCCTGGACGCTGATGATTTCTTTTTCGAAGGCAGGTTTCAGAGACTGTTCGCCAGCACCGATTGGGACTTCGCTGCAGACAACATCATGCTTGTCAGGGACGACGCGGCAACCGATGTTTCGAAAATCGTCGCTCCACCGTTCTCGCCCGAGCCGGAATTCCTCGACTTCGAGGGTTTCATCGACGCCAACATCTCCAGGCGCCGTGTGCAACGAGCGGAACTGGGCTTCCTCAAGCCAGTGATCAGCCGCGCCTTTCTCGATCGGCATGGGCTGCGCTACGACGAGAAGCTGCGCCTGGGTGAAGACTATGAACTCTATGCGCGCGCGGTTGCCCATGGCGCGCGCTTCAAGGTCATCAAATCCTGCGGCTACGGCGCGATCGTGCGCGCCGATTCGCTGAGCGGACGGCACAAGACCCAGGACCTGAAGCATCTGGCCGATGCCGACCTGGCACTGCTGGCGATCGACAGTTTGCCGGAGGCATCGAAGGCTGCGGTGAGAAGGCACGAGCGGCACATCCGCGACAAATACCGGTTGCGGAAGTTTTTAGACGTGAAGGCTGAGCGTGGGCTGGCGCCGGCCGCGGCCTACGCCTTGGCCGGCCCGTCCAACCTCACAGCCGTCGTCCGCGGCGTCGCCTCCGACAAGCTGGATGCGCTGTTTCGCCGCGCTGGCCTCACCGCGAAGCGTCAGCATGTGCCGCCGCTCCGCTTCCTCATGGCCGGAACCAGCACGGCCGGCGAAAGCTAGGCCCGTCAACGTGCGACGGCGGTAGCTACTACCTTACCCTTCTGTCGGCTCGCACCGTTTCAACGAGATTCATGAGTTTACGATCTAGGTGGTTGCCTATCCGCGCAGGGAATGGCAATCTATGTTGCGGTGCAGCAATTTTGGACGGCCAACCGAACTGGCCCGAGACATCCCCTGTCGGAGGAGCTGGACGATGCGAGAAATGTCTTTTGAATGTGGACGGGCACTAAGGCCGTTCACCAGCTCGACGATGATGGGACGCTGAGTGCATGGCCTCGATCTTTCGCTTCCGATCGAGAGATCCGGCGCGCGACACGCAGACCGACACCTCGCGCCTCGATCGGTTGGCAAAGCTGCTGGACCAGATCGCGGCCGAAGTCGAGGCGGAGAAGAGCGGCCTTGAGAACCGCTACAGGACAACGGCTACCAATGCCGCCTTTCTCGTCGAGGCCATGGAGAACGGAGCAGTCTCCTCTCGCAGGTCTTCCGAAGTCGGCGAACTGACGAGGTCGATCCTGAATTGCGAGCGGCGCATCGCAGCGCTGTCGCGCCAGATGCAGATGATGAAGGATCTCCGTCATTCGCTGGATGAAATCTTCGAGGAGAAGCGGCAGAACCGTCCCGACATAAGGACCGATTTTGTGAAGCCCGCCGATTCCGGCACAGGCTGAGCGAACACCCCGGTTCGGCGCAATGGTTTTAGGCACAACACGGAGCTTGGGAGCGACAGAGGTCAAGATCAGGTTGTTTCGTCACGGTTCGAACGATCGCTTTGGGGGCGCACAGCACAAGGTGAGTTTGATATGAATGCAGATCCTAAAAGCACGTCCGCCCCGGCGACCCGCGGCACCCCGTCCACGCGCCCGATCCCAGGCGAGCTGCGGCGGCTCCGTTCAGACGGCGCGTTTCTGCTGCTCGTTCTCGTCAGCATGGTTGCGGGCCTGGTGCCCGTCCGCGCCCAAGATCTCCCAACCGCGCCGTCCTTTGTCGATGATTTCAACAGCCTCAGTCGCGCGCGCTGGTACATTTCCGACGGCTGGACGAACGGCAAGCATCAGAACTGCACCTGGTCCAAAAGCCTGATCGGGCTTTCCGACGGCATGCTGACGCTCGGTTTCGAGAAGCGCAAGCTGAAGGATCGCGAATTCGCCTGCGCCGAGATCCAGACCAAACAGCGCTTCGGCTACGGCACTTACGAGGCGCGGATGAAGACCGACACGGGCTCCGGCGTCAACGCGGCATTCTTCAGCTTCGTCGGCGATGCCGACAAGCAGCCGCATGATGAGATCGACTTCGAGGTGCTGACCAAGGACACGTCCAAGGTTCAGGTCAACGCCTACATAGCCGGCAAAGGCAAGAACGAGAAACTGGTCGACGTCGCCGGCGGCACCGACAAGGCCTTCAACGACTACGCCTTCGTCTGGGAAAAGGACCGGCTGCGCTGGTACGTCAACGGCAAGCTTGTCCACGAGATCACCGATCCGGCGAAGCTGCCCACCCATTCGCAAAGGATCTATTTCAGCCTGTGGGGCAGCGATACGATGAAGGGCTGGATGGGGCCGTTCTCGGATCCGGGCCGCAAGCTCACCATGCAGGTGGATCGCGTTGCATTCACCGCACTTGGCCAGCCCTGCCAATTCCCGGAATCGCTGGCATGCAACACAAACTAGAAGCGCATCTGAACCGGCCGGGCCGAAGATGGTCCGAAGCCCGAAGCTCGAACAGGCCTGAAGCCTTGAACAGGAATGAAACCGAATGAATTTGACTGTCTTTGGAATCGGCTATGTCGGTCTTGTACAGGCGGCGGTGCTTGCCGAAGTCGGCCATCAGGTGGTCTGTGTCGACATCGATGCAAAAAAGGTCGAGCGGCTCAACCAGGGTCATGTCCCGATCTTCGAGCCGGGGCTCGAAAACATGGTCAAGGAGAACCATGCCGCCGGCCGCATCAAGTTCACCACCGACGCCGCCGCGGCGATCAAGCATGGCCAGATCCAGATGATCGCCGTCGGCACGCCGCCGGGCGAGGATGGTTCGGCCGACCTCAAATATGTGCTGGCCGTCGCCGAGGCCATCGGTCGTGAGATGGACGAGCCCAAGATCGTCGTCGGCAAGTCGACCGTGCCCGTCGGCACCTGCGAAAGGATAAAGGCCAGGATCGCCGCAACGCTGAAGGCGCGCGGGCGCGAGGATCTGGCTTTCGACGTCGCCTCCAATCCGGAATTCCTCAAGGAAGGGTCCGCTGTGAGCGACTGCATGAAACCCGACCGCATCATCGTCGGCACCAGCAACGAGGAGACCGAGGCGGTGATGCGCGAGCTCTACGCGCCGTTCAACCGCAACCACGAAAAGATGATCGTGATGGATGTGCGCAGTGCCGAGTTCACCAAATACGCGGCCAATTGCATGCTGGCGACCAAGATCAGCTTCATGAATGAAATGGCCAACCTGGCCGAGCAACTGGGCGCCGACATCGAGGAGGTCCGCAAGGGCATCGGCAGCGACCCGCGGATCGGCTACCACTTCATCTATCCGGGCCTCGGCTATGGCGGCTCGTGCTTCCCGAAGGATGTGCGTGCCCTGATCAAGACCGCCGAGGCCGTCAAGTTCGACGCCAAGCTGCTGCGTGCCGTCGAGGAGCGCAACAACCAGCAGAAGTCGGTCCTGTTCGAGAAGGTGGACCGCTATTTCAAGGGCAATCTCAAGGGCAAGACATTTGCTCTGTGGGGCCTGGCCTTCAAACCCAATACCGACGACATGCGCGAGGCCCCGGCCCGCACGCTGATGGAAGCGCTCTGGGCCGCCGGTGCCAATGTCCAGGCCTATGATCCGGAGGCGATGCAGGAATGCCAGGCGATCTACGGGCTGCGGGACGACCTGCAACTGTGCGGCACCAAGGAGGCCGCGTTGCGAGGCGCCGACGCGCTCTTGATCGTGACCGAGTGGAAGAGCTTCAGCGCGCCGTCCTTCGATGCGCTGAAGAACGCGCTGACCACGCCCGTCATCTTCGACGGACGCAACCTCTACGACCCCAAGGTCATGGCCCGCCACGGCATCGAATACCACAGCATCGGCAGAATGGCGGCGTGACGCCAGGGCGGTCCAGCAAGGAGCCAGGTTCATGAAAGTTCTGTTTGCAGGCGGCAACGGCTACACGCCCCAGTTCAGCGGTGGCGTTCAGTCGAGCACGCACCATCTGGTCGAGCAGCTGCGCGAGCACGGTCATGACGCCTCGGTTCTGGCGGCGCTGTTCGGTGACGGCATGTTCGGTTTCAAGGCGCGCGCCAAGATGAAACTGCTTCGCCAGCGTGCGGTCATCGACAGCTATCCCGGCTATCCGGTCGTGCGGGCATGGTTTCCCTGGGAGGCGGCCCGCTTCGCGGTCGAACGGCTCGATCCCGATGTCGCCGTCGTGCAGTGCCACAAATCGGTGCCGATCGGAAAGGCGCTGCAGGCGCTCGGCGTGCCACTAGTGGTCTATCTGCGGAACGTCGAATTCCACGAATTGGCCGGCGACCTGCGCGAATTGCATTCGGCGCTTTATATCGCCAATTCCGAATTCACAGCGCGCACCTATAAGGAAAAGTTCGGCATCGATTCGACCGTGATTCCACCGACCATCAATCCCGGGCTCTATAGCACGCCGACCACCGGCGAATTCGTCACGCTGATCAATCCTTACAATGAAAAAGGGTTCGAACTCGCCGTGCGCATCGCCGGCCAATGCCCCGAAATCCCGTTCCTGTTCGTCGAAAGCTGGAAGCTCGACGACGACCACCGGGCGCAGATCGAACAGATCATCGCGCCGCTGCGCAACGTCAGGCTGGAAAGCCGCACCAGCGACATGAAGACCGTCTATGGCCGCACCAAGATCCTGCTGGCGCCCAGCAAATGGGAAGAGGCGTGGGGGCGGGTGGCGTCCGAGGCCCATTGCAGCGGTATTCCGGTCGTCGGGTCCCGCCGCGGCGGCCTGCCGGAAGCGATTGGCGCCGGCGGCGTGGTGCTCGACTACGACGCACCGCTCGACGACTGGGTCGCTGCGGTCAGGCGGCTATGGAGCGACAAGGCCGAGTACGACCGTCTGTCGGCGGCGGCGCAGCTGTTTTCGGAGCGGCCGCAAATGAACCCCGACAGCCAGTTCGCGACTTTTCTCGGCGTTCTCGACCGCGCCAGGCAAGGCGCGCTAGAGCGTGCCGCCTGATGCATTTCGTCCAAAACCATGCATGTCGCGTAAAAGCCAGCCTTCGCGCCTGACCCGAGGGGATGGCTTGGGACAACGACACGCACAACACCAGACGCTTGAAGCGCCTCGCACGGCGGCGACGAGCGTCAGCCCTCATCCGCGCGAGCCGATCGACCGGCCTCGAAAGATCGTCCATTCGATGAAGATTTGCTTCGTAGTTGATAAGTTCCCCTCTTTGTCGGAGACCTTCGTCCTCGACCAGATAGAAGGGTGCCTCGAGCGCGGCATGCAAGTCGGCGTCGTCTGCAACGAGACATCCTTCGGTAAGGACAGCAACATCGACGATCGCCGCTGGCAGGCTCTCCCTGGCAAGGTCGTCTGCTGGTGGGGCGGGCTAGGGCGCTTTCGCCCGACGCTCAGGAGATGGTCGGGCAGGTTCTGGGATAAGCTCTCGACCGCTGTCGACATCGCTTTTGCGCGCAAATTGCAGAACGCCGATGTGATCGTCGCGCATTTCGGCAATAACGGCATGCGCGTCGCCCGCGCCATGAAACGAGGCCGGATTTCCGCTCCGCTGGTGACCATATTCCACGGCCGCGATGTTGGCGAACCGCTGCATGACAAAACGCTCACGCGCTACAAGGTTGTCTTCGACAAGGGCGTGCTCCAGCTGCCGGTGAACGCGTTTTTCCGCGACGCCCTGATCGGCGTCGGCGCACCCTCCGCGCAAGTCATGGTTCACCATATGGGCGTGCGGCCCGGTGAGATCGGCTACCATTGGCGTTCCTGGGACCGGGACACGCTGTCCTTCATCTCGGTCTGCCGGCTGACCGAAAAGAAGGGCATCGAATTCGCCCTTCGCGCCCTCGCCAGCCTGCCGCGGCGCGACTGGGTCTATTCGGTGATTGGCGGCGGCGAATTGTTGGAAGAGTTGAAAAAGCTCGCCGCAAATCTCGGCATTGTCGACCGGGTGACTTTCCTCGGGCCGCGCCCGCACGCCGAGGTCAAGCAGCGCCTGCGCAATGCCCACGTATTCCTCCTGCCCAGCGTTGCCGCGCGAGACGGCGATCTCGAGGGTATTCCGGTGGCGCTGATGGAGGCTATGGCCGCCGGGCTGATCGTGGTCAGCACCTATCACTCGGGCATTCCCGAGCTGATCGAGGATCAGGAGACAGGCTTCCTCGCACCGGAGCGAGATGTCGCGGCGTTGGCCCGCAAGCTTGTCTGGGTGGCCGAGAACCCGGACAAATGCGAGCGCATCGCACGTGCGGCGCGCCGCAAGATCGAGCAGGATTTCAACGCGGACGTACTCAACGAACGTTTTGCGCAGATCGTTGCCCAACTGGCCGAAGCCAGGCGCCCGGCATGAACGCCAACCCGCCCCCCCAGTTTGGTCGCGTCGCCCTGCGCGGCGGCGTGGTGACGATCGGCGCGCAAGGCTTCAAGATGGCGATCCAGTTTCTCTCCGTCATCGTGCTTGCGCGTCTGCTCGTGCCCGAGGATTTCGGCCTGGTGGCTTCCGTCGGGCCGATCGTGGCCTTTGTCGGGCTGCTTCAAAACCTTGGCCTGCAGCAGGCCGTGGTCCAGCGCAAGGACATCAGCACCGAGCAGCTCAACCAGGTATTCTGGATCAGTGCGCTGGTGGGGCTGGGCAGTGCCGTGATGGTGGCATGCCTGGCGCCCGCCATCGCTGCCTTCTATGGCGATCAACGCATGGTCGGGATCACCATCGGCTCTGCCTTGCCGCTGCTGCTTGGCAGCCTCGCCGCGGTGCCGCTGGCGCTGATGAACCGTCATTTGCGCTTTGGCCAGCTCGCGCTGAACGACGTGATAACCGCTGCCGCCGGACTTGCGACTACCGCAATCGCCGCCTATGCGGGACTGGGCTACTGGTCGCTGGTCATAGGCCCGGCGGTTTCGGCTGTTGTCGCGCTTGCCGCGGCGTGGCAGGTGGCGCGCTGGGCACCTTCGCGGCCGGACCTGAAGGTCGATACCGACATATTGTCCTTCGGCGCGAATCTGACCGGCTTCAATCTGGCCAACTTCTTCTCGCGCAATCTCGACAACATCCTGATCGGAAAATATTCGGGCGCGATCGAGCTCGGCTATTATGACCGCGCCTACAAGCTCCTGCTGTTTCCGCTGCAGAACATCAACCAGCCGCTGACACGCGTGATGGTGCCGCTGCTGAGCCGCATCCATGAGGACAAGGTGCGGTTTCGCGACATCTATGTGCGAACCAATTGGATGCTGGCGGCCATCACCATGCCCGGCATCGCGGCGCTGACGCTGACGTCGGACCAGGTCGTCGGGCTTCTCTTCGGCGAGCGCTGGACGGCGGTGGCGCCGATCTTCGCCTGGCTGGGCATTGCCAGCCTGATCCAGTCCGTCTCGAGTACCACAGGATGGATCTTCATCTGCCAGGGCAAGACCAAGACCATGTTCCACTGGGGCATCTACTCGTCGCTGACGACGGTCGCCGCTTTCATCATCGGCCTGCACTGGGGCGCCGTCGGCGTCGCGGCGGCCTACGCGATCAGCGGCTATGTACTGCGCGTCCCGGTACTTGCCGTTCTTGTCCACCGGGTCGGCCCGGTGACCGCAGCCGACTTCCTGGTCATGCAGGGGCTTTTCATCGCGTCGTCGCTGCTTGCCTGGTCCGTGTACCGCGAGTTGCCGGCATCGCTGACCGGCCAGTCAGACCTGCTCGCGGTGGTCCTGGCGGTTGCGCTCAATTATTCGATCGGCCTGATCCTCATGCTTGCCCTTCGCCAGTCGCGCAGCGCCTTGTTCACCACGCTTTCCAGCGCCATGCGCAACGCCCGCTAGGCCGGCAATCACCGGCCTCAAAAGCTCACCTGCCGACATCGCCGACGCATGCTCCTCAAGCACTGCCTGAAGGCTCGTCCTGCGATAGAGGTCGAGATTGGCGGTAAGTCTGCCGAGCTTCTCGCTCGCTTCCTCTGGCGTCACCGTGTCGATGTCGAGCAGCAGGTCGGCGACGCCGATCCGCTTGGCAAGTTCCTTGGTCTTGAATTCATAGGCAATCGGCAACACCGGCGTGCCGACGCAGAGCGACATGATCATCATGTGCATGCGCGTTGCGACGACGAAATCGAAGCCTTTCACCAGTGCCATCAGTTGCTCCGGCGTGTGGAACGAAGCGTCGACGCTGACATGCTTGGCGATCGCCGGATCGAGCTCGGCAACGATCGCCCGCGCCGTCTTGGAATCGTCATGGGCGTATTCCGGCACGCCCTGGCAGGTGGAGACGAAGGTGACCTCCTTGGCGTGGTCCCTGACCAGGATGGTCGCGACCTCGCGGATCGAGTCGATGTAGCGGCGCATCCCACCCTCGCCGTCGCTGACATAGTTCCAGTGACGGACGGAAATGGCGACGCGGCCGGTGACGGTTGTCGACTGGCCAGAGGCCAGAATTTTTCCGATCCTGTCGGTGTCGGCCAGGGCAAAGACGGCGTCGGCCACGACGTGGCATTTGCCGGGGTCTTTCACCATGTCCACAATGTGGCCTCTCGAACGTTCGTCGCGCAGCAGGATGAGTGGGCTCCGGTCGAAGATAGGGCTCAACTCCTGGCGATTGTAACTTTTGTTGAACGGGCCGAGCGATTGCGTGAAGAAGACGGGGTCCTTGCCCAGAATCGCATCAATCCGGAATTGATTGAGCCGCCGCTCCAGATTGTAGGTCTCGACGAGATAGGTTCCGCCTGTCGTGACCACGAGGTCGGCGTCTTTGTAGATGTCGAGACCACGGCGATTGCTTGAGCTGAACAAACGCCCGAGAACGCCGCGGATGCCGAACCGCCGCAGGGCATTCAGGACGAGCCGATTGTAGATTGGCTTGAACAGGTTCTTCAGCCCGCTGCCGTATTTGTAGCGGAACAGCGATTCCGACAGCAGCTTGTGGAATTCGAGATCCGGATAGTCCTTCTTCGTGTAGAGCCTCGCCGCCACCTCCGGCTGGCTGTCGAAGACGTAGAACTGGATATCGTCTTGCACGATCGTCTTGAAAACATGGCGGATCGCCAGGAGGATCGCCGCATCCCCGGTATTCAGGCAGACGGTGTTTTCAACCGCGATCTTCATGGAATGACCTCATTTCGTGAGTAGTCCCGTGCTTCCATCGACGGGTGCGAAGGGGGCGGATTGCAGGCGGTTTGGCCGAAAATGCTGCACGCCAAGGATGGTCCTCGCGTCGTGATTATTGGCGCGCAGCCCGATGGGCAGGCCAGCGCGCGGTCCATGCGGCCCAAGCAGAGCGAGATTAACCCATCGATTTTGCAGTGCAACAAAAAATGTGGAACTTTGCTACGCTGCAACCAAAAATGTTGCGATGCAGCAAGAGCTGTACTAGCATCGTCGCGGGCGGGCCAACAGCGGTCGAGTTTTCATGCTGCATGTCTTGTACTTGGTACACGACGTCTCCGACCCGGCAGTGCGCCGGCGGATCATAATGCTCAAGGCAGGCGGCGCCCAGGTTACGCTGGCGGGCTTTCGTCGTACGGCAAGCGCAGTTGCTGATGTCGAGGGCTTGCAGCCGATCGATCTCGGCCCGACGCGTGATGGCCGATTCGCCCAGCGTCTGGCCGCGATCATGAAGGCGGTGGTCTCGACCGGCTCGAAGCTGGGCTCAATGCCACGGCCCGACCTCATTATCGCGCGCAATCTGGAGATGCTGGCGCTTGCCCGCCGCGCCAGATCGGCTTTCCAGGCAACGGTGCCGATCGTCTACGAGTGCCTGGACATCCATCGCCTGCTGCTTCGCGACGATCCGCTGGGCTGGGCGATGCGCGGCGCGGAACGCTTCCTGGCTAGGGATGTGAAGCTTCTGGTGACCAGCTCTCCGGCCTTCATTGCCAACTATTTCAAGCCGTTCGGACAGATTGCCGCGCCGGTCGAACTGCTCGAAAACAAGTATTTCGAGCCAGCCGCAGCCTCGCTGGATGACCGCGCGGCGCCGGAGAACCCCGTTGCGCCGCCTTGGCGGATCGGCTGGTTCGGGGCGCTTCGCTGCCGTCGCTCCCTGGAATTTCTGGCCGAATTTTCGCGCCGCCTCGACGGCCGCTTTGAAATCGTCCTCAGGGGGCGCCCGGCGCTGTCCGAATTTCCCGATTTCCATGGTTTCGTCGAATCGGAACCCTGGCTGTCGTTTGGCGGGCCCTACCGCAATCCCGAGGATATGGCGGCGATCTACCGCGAGGTCCACTTTTCCTGGGCCATCGACTTTTTTGAGCAGGGCCTGAACTCCGAGTGGCTGCTGCCCAACCGGCTATATGAGGGCTGCCGCTTCGGAGCCGTGCCGATTTCGATGGGGACCACTGAAACCGGCCGGTTCCTCGACCGGCAAGGCATAGGGGTTCTTTTGCCAGAAGCCACGCCCGAGGCGCTCGAAGCCGCCGTCGGCACGATGGAGCAGCATCGGTTCGAGACATTGAAGGCGCGTGTTCTCGCCCGCAATCCGCGCACCTGGAGCTACGACCGCGCCGATTGCCGGGCGCTCGTCGAAAAGCTCCGCGGGCTGACTGCGGCTCCCGGTCCATATGCTGCCGAAGCATTGGCATAGAAGGACTGCCGATGACGCAAACCGAAATTCCATCCTGCATGATCGTGGTTCCGTGCCTGAACGAAGCGGCCCATATCGGCGCGTTGCTTCGAGAGCTCCACCCTACGGCCGAGAGGCTGGGCGCCGTGATCATCGTTGCCGATGGCGGCAGCACGGACGGCACCAGGACGATCGTCGCGGACATCGCCGCAAAAGATCAGCGGGTGATCCTGCTGCACAATGAAAAGCGCTTGCAGAGCGCGGCGATCAATCTCGCCGTCGCCAGATTCGGGAACGGCGTCGACTATCTCATTCGCATCGACGCGCACGGCGGCTATCCCGCGGACTATTGCGACCAGCTGGTCGAAGAAGCGCAGGCTACCGGCGCGGATTCGGTCGTTGTCTCGATGCTGACCAGTGGTAGCGGCATGGTGCAGAAAGCGGCGGCAGCGGCGCAGAACTCCAGGCTCGGCACCGGCGGCTCCAAGCACCGGCATCTTTCGGCGGGGGAATGGGTCGATCATGGCCACCACGCACTGATACGGATATCGGCTTTCACCGCGGTCGGCGGCTATGACGAGACGTTCAGCCACAATGAGGACGCCGAACTCGACTATCGGCTCCGCCAGGCCGGCTACCGCATCTGGATGACCGGCAAGACGCAAATGGTCTACTACCCGCGCTCCTCGCTGAAGGGCCTCTACTTTCAGTATCTCGGCTATGGCCGTGGCCGCGCGAAGAACGTTCTCAAGCACCGCATGATCCCGAAGATCCGGCAGATGGTGCCGCTTCTGGTGTTCCCCGTGGTTCTTCTCGCCGCCTTTTCCTTCGTCCACTGGCTGGCGGCCGTGCCGCTTTTGCTATGGGCGTCGGTCTGCCTCGGCTACGGCTTTTGGACCGCCATCAGCCAGCGCAAAGCCGACATTGCGCTTGCCGGGGTCTCGGCAATGGTCATGCATTTCGGCTGGTCGGTCGGTTTCTGGCTGCAACTGCTCGCACCGCGACCGCAGCGCGGGGTAGCGTGATGGACCCGGTCAGGAAAAATCGAAGCATCGATATCTGCGTATGCACATTTCGCCGGCCGGAGCTTGCCGACACGCTTCGCTCCATAGCGGCCGTGGATATGCCCACGGGATTCGACATCGGTGTCATCATCGCGGACAACGACGATACGCCGACGGCTGAAACGCTGGTCGCCAAGCTGGCGGGGGAGTTGAAGCTGCCGGTGACCTACCGGCACGCCCCGGCCCGCAACATCTCGATAGCGCGCAACGCTTGCCTCGATGCCAGTGCGGCGGATTTCGTCGCCTTTATCGACGACGACGAGACGGCCACCGCTGGCTGGCTTGCCGAACTGGTTGCGACGGCGGAAGCAACTGGTGCTGCGACGGTGCTTGGACCGGTGCAAGCCCGTTACCTGCCGGATGCGCCCGCCTGGATGCGCAAAGGCGATTTCCACTCGACCTTGCCGGTCTGGGTGAGCGGCGAAATCCGCACCGGCTACACCTGCAACGTCCTGCTCAGGATTGGCGCTGAGAGCCTGCGCGGCAGGCGCTTCAGCCTGGCACGTGGCCAGACCGGCGGCGAAGATACGGAATTCTTCGACCAGATGGTCAAGGCCGGCGGCCGCATCGCCTTTTCGCCGGAGGCTTGGGTCGACGAAGCGGTGCCACTTGCCAGGGCGGCATTCGACTGGCTCGGCCGCCGCCGGTTCCGCGTCGGGCAGACGCACGGTCATCTTCTGGGGCGCAACGCACACGGCCTTGCCCGGCTCAAGCAAGTCGGCATTGCCGCGGCAAAGGCCGGCTACAGTTTCCTGTCGGCAATTCCGGTCGTCATCGACCCCGTACGCCGGAACCGCAGCCTGCTTCGCGGCATTATGCATGTCGGCGTCGTCAGCGGCCTCGTCGGGGTTCGTGAAATCCGCCAATACGGCCTGTCTTCGCCGCAGCAAGGGGGCAAGCGTGCAGCCTGACGTGAGCTTCGTGATTGCCGCCTACAATGCCGAGGCGACCATCGATCGGGCGATTGCCAGCGCCGTCGCCCAGCGCAATGTCAGCGTCGAGGTCATCGTCGTCGACGACAAGTCGCGCGACCGGACGCTCGACCTGGCGAGATCCTATCCCGAAGACATCGTACGCGTTGTCGCGCTTGAGCAAAACCGTGGCCCCGGTGGCGCCAGGAATGCCGGCCTTGAGCTTGCTCGCGGCAGGTGGGTCGCGGTCCTAGATTCGGACGACGCGGTCTATCCCGGGCGAATCTGCACCATGATCGAACGCGCGGAGAAAGCGGGCGCCGAGATCGCGGTCGATAATCTGCAGGTCGTTCGCGAGGATGGCGTTGCCGAAGAGACGATGTTCCCGGCCGACTATCTGGAAGGGCTCGGTGAAATCTCGCTGGCGGATTTCATCGGCGGCAATGTCCTCTTCGAATCGAGGTTCAATCTCGGCTACCTCAAGCCGATCTTCCAGCGCCGGTTCCTGAACGAGAACGGGCTTCGTTACGATGAAAGCCTGATCATTGGCGAAGACTATATCCTCCTGGCCAGTGCTCTGGCCAAGGGCGGCAAATGCGTGGTCGAGCCGACGACGGGCTATATCTACCACATTCGCACGGGTTCCATCTCCCGGGTGCTCGAACCTCATCACGTCGAGGCGATGCGCAGGGCCGATGCCACATTCGCAGCGAGCCATTCCATGGATGCTGCGGCCGAGGCGGCGTTCGCCAGGCGCGCTCGCAGCCTGCGGCGGGCGGCATCATTCCTGTCGCTGGTCCAGCACATCAAGGCGCGGTCGCCGCTCAAGGCGATATGGACGGCGCTCAGCGATCCGGCGGCGGTTCGGCATATGGGCATGCCGATCGCCGTCCGGCTGCGAAGGGTAGCGGCACAGTTTGCCGTGGTGGCGGGGAGGTGAAGGGTTGCGGGCGAATGAAGACAAGTTTCGCCGCCTGCGACAGGGTTGAAATAGATCTCCTCAGAAGGAACATGCAATGGAAAAAGTCAGGAAGGCAGTCATACCGGTGGCGGGGCTCGGAACGCGGTTCCTGCCGGCGACCAAGTCCATGCCGAAGGAAATGCTGCCGGTGGTCGACAGGCCTGTCGTGCAATATGCGGTTGACGAGGCATTCGAGGCCGGCATCGAGCACATCGTCTTCGTCACCGGCCGCAACAAGGCGGTGATCGAGGACTATTTCGACCTGCATCCTGAACTGATCGGAACCCTGGAGCAGAGCGGCAAGAAGGCGCAACTCGAATCGCTTGAAAGCCTGCTTCCCGTCGCCGGCGCGACGAGCTTCATCCGCCAGCAGTCGCCGCAAGGCCTCGGCCATGCCGTCTGGTGCGCGCGCGAAGTCATCGGCGACGAGCCCTTCGCTTTGCTTTTGCCGGACATGGTGTCCTTCGGCGGGCGCGGGTGTCTCGCCGAGGTCGCCGATCTTTATGCGCAGACTGGCGCAAACGTTATCGCCGTCGAGCGTTGCGATCCGACCGAGACCAGCAAATACGGCATTGTCGGGCGCGGCGCGGATGTCGGCACCGGCTTCGAGGTGACGGCCATGGTCGAAAAGCCGGCTCCTGCCAATGCGCCGTCGAACTTCTACATCAACGGCCGCTACATCCTGCAGCCCGAGATATTCTCGCTGTTGGCCAGCCAGCAACGCGGCGCCGGCAACGAGATCCAGCTGACCGACGCAATGGTGCGTCTCGCACAGACCCAGGCCTTCTTCGCCCAGCCTTTCGACGGCCGCATGTTCGACTGCGGCTCGAAGGAGGGCTTCATCCAGGCCAACGTCGCTTTCGCGCTGGCGCGGGAGGACATGAAGGGTCCGATCTTCGAGATGCTGCAGGAATTCGTCCGGTCGCATCAGCGTCGGGAAGAAGCCGCATAATGTCCATTTTTTCGAGGCATTGTGGGTGCGGCTGATGACGCAGGACAGGCCGTTGCGCCGCGCGTAACGCGCACTGTCCGGCGCAAGGTTTGCACCCTATGTCCCGACCTTCGAGGCGGTAGCGCCTGCAAACTAGAATTGGACCGAAGATGAACTATGCCAATTTTCCTGTCGACAAGAGGACGCCATTGCCGGCTTCAAATGCGGCAAACGCCGAAGACTTCATCGACATCGAGCGCCTGCTTGGCATGGCCGCGCGGCAGGCGAAAGTGGTTGCCGCCTGCGCCGTCATCGGTCTCTTTCTCGGCGTGCTCTATTTGCAGACGACGCCTCCTACCTATGTGGCGACGAGCAGCGTGCTGATCGACGAAGGATTGAACAAGGTCGTCGACGACATTTCGGCGGCGTCGGTCAGCATGCAGACCGACTCCGCCGTTCTAAGCCAGATCGAAATTTTGCAGTCGGCCAGGCTGGCGGGGGTGGTCGTCGACAAGCTGAAGCTCGATCAGAACGACGCTTTCATGAACCCTCCGACATCGGCCCTGTCGAAGGTCGCAAGCTTTGTGCGCGGTATCATCCAGTCTGTCCGCCCCAAGCGCGCCGCTAGCACAACCGATGTCACTCAGCTTGATGCTGCGACGCGTGACGCGATCACCGCATCGTCGTCGCCCCGCGACTACGCAATCTTCAAGCTGCAGAACCAACTCGACGCCGAGCGGATCGGCCGAAGCTTTGTCATCAGCATCTCCTTCCAGGCGACGGATCCGGCGCTTGCGACCGCCATCACCAAGGCCTATGCCGACGCCTATCTCGCCGATCAGCTCGATGCCAGCTTCGACGCGACCGAACGGGCGGCGGTCTGGCTGCAAGGCCGGCTGACCGAGCTCCGCGAGAGCTCCCAGGCGGCCGCACTGGCGGTCGAAAAGTTCAGGGCCGAACATGGACTGGCCGTCAATGACGGCCAGCTGATCAGCGACAAGCAATTGTCCGATCTCAACACCCAGCTGATCGTCGCGCAGGCCGATACCGCACGGGCCGGCGCCCGCTATCAGCAGTACAAGTCGATCGTCGAAAGCGGCTCGGACAATGCGTTCAAGGACGCCGCGATATCGAACGACCAGCCGAGCAGCTCCGTCATCACGACGCTGAAGAACCGCTATCTCACCGTCGCCAAGCGGCAGCAGGACGTCGAAGCCAATTTCGGCCCGCAACATCCGCAGGCCGTCGCGCTCGCCAAGGAGAAGGCCGACATATCGGCGCAGATTTTCGGCGAGCTGAAGCAACTGACCGAAAGCTACCGCAACGAATACGAGGTCGCTCTGGCGCGCGAAACCGCGCTCCGCGCAAATGTCGCCTTGGCGGCTGGCAAGAGCTCCATCGACAACCAGTCGCAGGTCAAGCTGCGTGAGCTGGACCAAAAGGCGACGGCGCTGTCGACGCTCTACCAGACGTTCCTGAACCGCTATGAGGAGGCAGCCCAGCAGCAATCCTTCCCGGTCGGCAAGATCCGGGTCATCTCGGACGCGACGATGCCGCAGTCGGCCGCAACCCCGCGAACGGCCATCGTGCTGGGGCTTTCGCTGGCGCTTGGCATAATGATGGGGGCAGGGGTTGGTGGTCTGAATGAATTCAGGGAACGCTTCTTCAGGACCGGCGAGGATGTGCGCGACCGTGTCGGCCTCAAATTCCTCGGCTATCTCCCGGTCATCGGCAAGGCTGGCAAGGATGACCAACGCAATGGCGGTCAGCCTGACGTCAAAGTCGTTGAATCCAAGACCGCCAAGTCCTCCAAATCCCAGCCCTCCAAAACATTGTCGGCGGCCGAAAAACGTGCGCGGATGCGGGTAACCGTCGACGCACCGGCATCGATGTTCTCCGAGACGCTGCGCAACGCAAAGATCGCCTTCGACGTCGTCATGGAGGGCCAGGGCAGCCGGGTCATCGGCGTGGTCTCGGTCCTTCCCGGCGAAGGCAAATCGACGGTGGCGGCCAATCTTGCCGGGCTGCTTGCCGTCAACGGATCGAAAACGCTGCTGATCGACGGCGACCTGCGCAATCCCGGCCTCAGCCGCAGCCTCGGTATGGAGGCCGAGCAGGGCCTGATGGAAGCTGTGGTGAGCGGGCAGACATGGCAGTCGGTCGGCAAGATCGACCGGCAGACCAAGCTGGCTATCATCCCGGCCGTCCTGCGTGGGCAGTTTTCGCATACCAGCGAGCTTCTGTCTTCGGCCGGCATGCGGCGCTTCATCGATAACGCCAAGGAAACCTTCGAATACATTATCGTCGATCTGCCGCCGCTCGGGCCTGTCGTCGACGCTAAGGCCTTCGCTCCGCTTGTCGACGGCTTCGTGCTGGTCACCGAGTGGGGACGCACGCCGCGTGCGATGGTGCAATCCGTGCTCAGTTCGGAGCCCTACATCGCCAAGAAGATCATTGGCGCGGTGCTGAACAAGGTCGAACTGAAGAAGCTGGCCAAGTATGGCGCGATCGGCGGCTCGGAAAAATTCTTCGACAAATATTCGAGCTACTATCTGGAAAAATCGGAAGCGCGCACCAAGGCGGCTGCCTGAGTGCAGTCCGCGCGTTTCGGCCATTTTGCACCCCAGCGGAATCACCGGCGTCGCAAAGATTTATTGGGGTGTTGACGTTCTGAGATGCTTGCTGATGAAGCCAAGCTTCTCCAAGCCTCTGCGCACTTCCGGCGCCCGCATGAAAAGCCGCCACAACAGCCCTGTACGATGGTTCTCGATCATCGCGATGATTGGCCCCTGATTGATGGCCAGATAGGTTCGGGAGTACCAGTTGCGGCTTTCGCAAAACGCGTCGACAAAGCCGAAGCGGCCCCATATGCGTTTCCGAGGCTTGGTCAGGAAGCCACGCAGTGCGCGCATCGCCTCCGCCGGTGCATAAGGGAAGCTCGACAGGGCAGCAGACGGAGTGATCACGCCAAAGTCCCTGTCGGGTGCATGCGCGACGTATCCTCGCGGCCCATGGCTCGCGGTCAGACCCCAGCAGTCAGGGCCGTATCCCAGATGGCTATGGGGATTGCGAACGCAGTGCCAATAATTGATCTGCGTATGACGGAGGTTCTGTTGCCAGTAGTCGGCGTAGCGGTCGCTTAGGCCCCGTGGATCGAGCCCGCAGAAGGAATATTGCGAAAAGAAGAGCGGACCACCAGAATCCATTCCCAATGGCAGGACGATCCCGTAATGATCGCGCCCGTTTCGAAAGTCGGATCCACCAGCAAAGCCTTCGTGATAGATGCCCGGATCAATGGGGTGGCGAGTTGATCCCGCCGCCAGCACGAAGGTGAGCAGGCATTCGTTCCAACCCGTGATCGGGCTGTCCATCGCCCAGCCAAAGCTCGGGCTCCAGTGCCACATCAGTTGCCGGGCTCCGCGTGTGAACCAGTTCCACTCGGCCTGTGACAACAGCGCGTTCACGCGCTGGCGAAGGAGAACTTCCTCGGTTGCCAT
>NZ_JAMYLN010000017.1:0-131430 GCF_040318035.1 Mesorhizobium sp. M1329
AAGGTCATGCGCATCGGCCTCGCCGAATTCCACGCCATCAAGTACGGAACCAAACTCAATCTGCAAAATGTGTGAATCCGATAGCTGGGGGAGAAGGGGGAGCTTGTGCCACCTTCACCTTGCCAAACCCGATCCCCCTGCTATTCTTCCCGCTAAAATAATTTCACACACAGGCAAACTTGTTTCTCGAAACCAGGGTTGAGATGAGCCAGTCGCCCTACCCCGCCGTCGCCGCCGGACCGCCCCGGCCGAGCCTGATCCTGCGGCCAGGCCAGATCGCGCTGCCGGCCGGGATGGAGCGCTATACCGTCCAGGGCAATGGCGCCGTGCTGATCGAGGTCGAGGCCGGCGATACGATCAGCGTGCGCAATGTCGAGGGCGGGCAGGCCTGCGAGCTGCTGGCATGGGATAGCAGCGGCGCGACCGATCCCGGCATTTTCGGCGAGAAATCGAACAGCAATGCCGCCGGCATCAAGGCGCTGCTGGCCGAGGGCGACGACAGCCTCGCTTCCTTGCGCCGGGGGCTCGAGCGACGACAGGTGCAGCTCGACCAGGCAAAGGCAGTGCGCGTGTTCGGCGGCGCCACCCCTGCCGGTACCGAACAGGCTTTTACCGTCGCCCGCGATGGGTCGATGGTGATTGCGGCGCCCGGTGGTCCGATGCTGGTCGACGGCCACGATACGGCGACGCCGCTTAGCGTCATCGTCCGGCGCGCCACCATCCGCCCGGCGGCGAAATCCAGGCTTGCCGACCCGCTGGCCGATCCCGTGCTCGACCTGCGCGTCAATTCGGCGACGGCGGAAGCCTACTTCGTCAAAGCCGGCGACTATCTGCAGATCATCGATGTCGACGGGCGTCAATGCACGGACTTCCAGTGCTTTTCGGCGCGCAAGCTGGACAAGGGCCGCGATCATCCGCTCGACGTGACGACGACGCGCACCCTGATGGGCTCGAGTTATCCGATGCCCGGCCTGCATTCGAAATATTATGACCAGGACATGGAGCCGCTGGTCGAGGTTATCCAGGACACTTGCGGCCGGCACGATGCATTCGCGCTCGCCTGCGCCGCCAAATATTACGACGACATCGGTTATCCCGGCCATCCCAACTGCTCGGAGAATTTCAACCGCGCGCTGGCCGACAAGGGTGTGACGCCCCGCGCCGGCTGGATGGCGATCAACTTCTTCTTCAACACGTCAATCGACGCGCATGGCGTCGTGGTTTCCGACGAGCCGTGGTCGCGGCCGGGCGACTATGTGCTGCTGCGCGCCTTGACCGACATCGTCTGCGTCTCGTCAGCCTGCCCTGACGATACGACGCCCGCCAATGGCTGGAACCTGACCGACATCCATGTGCGAACCTATTCCGGCCAGCACAAATTCTCGCGAGCGATCGCCAGACGCATGACGCCCGATTCGGAACCGAAAATGACCCGCGAGACCGCCTTTCATTCGAGCTTTGCCAAGCACACCCGCAACTTCGTCGAGTACAAGGGTTACTGGCTGGCCAATTCCTTCGCCAGGCAAGGCCCCATCGACGAATACTGGGCCTGCCGGCAGGACGCCGTGATCATGGACCTGTCGCCGCTGCGCAAGTTCGAGGTCACCGGGCCGGATTCGGAAGCGCTGCTGCAATACACGCTGACCCGCGACATCAAGAAGCTCGGCGTCGGCCAGGTCGTCTATTCCGCCATGTGCTACGAGCATGGCGGCATGATCGACGACGGCACGCTGCTTCGGCTCGGCAAGGATAATTTCCGCTGGGTCGGCGGCGACGATCTATCCGGCGAATGGCTGCGAGAAACGGCGCAAAAACTCGGCTTCACCGTGCTGGTCCGCTCGTCGACCGACCAGATGCACAACGTCGCAGTGCAGGGACCGAAAAGCCGCGACATCCTCAGAGAGATCATCTGGACCTCGCCGCTGCAGCCGTCGATCGACGAGCTTGAATGGTTCCGTTTCGCGGTCGCCCGCATCGGCGGCGGCAACGGCATTCCGGTCGTGGTTTCGCGCACCGGTTACACCGGCGAGCTCGGTTACGAGATCTGGTGCCATCCGCGCGACGTCGAAAAGGTGTTCGACGCGATCTGGCAGGCCGGCCAGCCGCACGGCCTGAAGCCGATGGGGCTGCAGGCGCTCGACATGGTGCGCATCGAGGCCGGGCTGATCTTTGCCGGCTACGAGTTCTCCGACCAGACCGACCCGTTCGAGGCCGGCATCGGCTTCACCGTGCCGCTGAAGACCAAGAGCGACGATTTCATCGGCCGCGAGGCGCTGATCCGACGCAAGGAAAATCCGCAGAGGAAGCTGGTCGGCCTCGACATCGACGCCAATGTCGCCGTCGGCCACGGCGATTGCGTGCATGTCGGCCGCGCCCAGATCGGCGTCGTCACCTCAGGCATGCGTTCGCCGCTGCTGAACAAGACCATCGCGCTGGCCAGGCTCGACGTCGCCCACGCGGCCATCGGCACCGAGGTCGAGGTCGGCAAGCTCGACGGCCACAGCAAGCGGCTGCCGGCGCGCGTCGTCGCCTTTGCCCATTACGACCCGCAAAAGACCAGGCCGCGCTCCTGACCGATCGCCCCACGGGAGGCTTAGTCCAGCCTTTCGGCGATGCGGCTGCTTGTCCTGTCTTTCACAGCAATGTGCACAGCGTCACAAAGCGCTTGACGTGAAAGGGCGTTGGGTCAATCTTCACTGCTAAGAATAAAATACTACTGAGCGGAAAACGCTTGGGCCGTTCAACGTGAGCGTCGATGACGCCTTCGCGAGATTGCGGCTGTTGCCGATGGGGAACATCAAAAATGGGGAATCCACGTAAATGAGCACGATAGTCACCACCTTGGTGCCGCCTGCCGAAGGGCAGCTGCACCGCAACATCGATTGGCGCGGCGCCTTCTGGGTAGCAAGCGGCGTTCCGGCCCTTGTCCTGTTTTCGATCGGCGGCATTGCCGGCACCACCGGAACGCTGGCCTTCCTGATCTGGACGGTATCCATGATCATGGGCTTCCTGCAGTCCTTCACCTATGCGGAAATCGCCGGGCTGTTCCCGAACAAATCCGGCGGCGCCTCGGTGTACGGCGCCACTGCCTGGCTGCGTTACTCGAAATTCATCGCGCCGCTTTCGGTGTGGTGCAACTGGTTCGCCTGGTCGCCGGTGCTGTCGCTCGGCTGCTCGATCGCCGCCGCCTATATCCTCAACGCACTGGCGCCGGTGCCGCTGTTCACCGACACTTCGCCGGAAGTCGCCGCCTATATCGCGGCCCATGCCGGAACCAGCGCCGCCGACGCCATCAACGCGGTCACCGCGGCGGCGACGCCGGCGATCCGCAACTGGACGCTCTACGGCCACATGCTAGGCCCGGTTTCCTTCACCTTCAACGCCACCTTCTTCATCGGCGCGGTGCTGATGCTGATCATCTTTTCGATCCAGCATCGCGGCATCCTGGGCACTGCCAACGTGCAGAAATATATCGGCCTGCTGGTCATCATCCCGATGCTGATCGTCGGCGCGGTGCCGATCGTCACCGGCCAGATCGATTGGGCGAATTTTTCGCCGCTGGTGCCGCTCGCCGCGGCCTATGCGCCGGAGCCCGGTGCGTGGAACATCGCCGGCTGGACGCTGGTGCTCGGCGGCATGTTCATCGCGGCATGGTCGACCTACGGTTTCGAGACCGCCGTCTGCTACACCTCCGAGTTCAAGAACCCGGGCACCGATACCTTCAAGGCGATCTTCTATTCCGGCCTGTTGTGCATGCTGCTGTTCATCCTGGTGCCATTCACCTTCCAGGGCGTGCTCGGCTTGAACGGCATGCTGGCGACGCCGATCGTCGATGGCTCCGGCGTTGCTGACGCACTGGCCGGTATGGTCGGCGGCGGACAGCTGATCCACAGCCTGCTGGTCATGCTGATGATCCTGGCGCTGGTGCTCTGCATCATGACGGCGATGGCCGGCTCTTCGCGCACGCTCTACCAGGGTTCGGTCGACGGCTGGCTGCCGCGCTACCTCAGCCACGTCAACGAGCATGGCGCGCCGACGCGGGCGATGTGGACCGACTTGATCTTCAACCTGATCGTGCTGGCCATCGCCTCGGCCGACGCGACGAGCTTCTTCTTCATCCTGGCGGTGTCGAATTGCGGCTACATCATCTTCAACTTTCTCAATCTCAATGCCGGCTGGATCCACCGCATCGACAATGGCCACATCGCGCGGCCATGGAAGGCGCCGAGCTGGCTGCTCGGCCTCGGCGCGATCTTTGCCTATGTCAACGCGGTCTTCATGGGCGCCGGCGCCAAGGTCTGGAATCCGATGGCATTGTGGGCCGGGCTGATCACGGCAGCCTTGATCATCCCGGTGTTCTGCTTCCGGCATTACATCCAGGACAAGGGCAAGTTCCCCGACCACATGCTGGCCGATCTCGGCATGAGCTCGTCCGACCTTGCGGTACGCAAGGCGGGCATGCTGCCCTACCTGACGCTGATCGCTGGGGTCGCAGTGGTGCTGCTCGCCAACTGGCTGTTCGTCATCTGAGGCTTGCCTTGAGGGATCGGGCGCGCGATGCGCCCGGTCCCTGCATTTTGTTCTTGCTTTGTGCCGGCAGCTATGCTACTAAATTCGCTATGGTGCTGATTCGCCCCGAGACCCGCCGCTGAGGCGGGTTTTTCGTTTCTGGACCTATTCTGGCTCAATCGATCTTGATGAACACGCCCTTGGTGTTGAGATATTCGTCGAGGTGCTCGGCGCCGCCCTCGCGGCCGTAGCCGCTCATTTTGTAGCCGCCGAAGGGCACGGCCGGATCGATCGCGTGATAGGTGTTGACCCAGACCGAGCCGGCGCGGATCTTGCGCGACAGCTGGTGGGCGGTGGCGAGATTTTGGGTGAAGACCCCTGCAGCCAGGCCGTAAGGCGTGTTGTTGGCCCGCTCTACCGCCTCGTCCAGCGTATCGAACGGCAAGGCTGAAATCACCGGCCCGAAGATCTCCTCGCGGGCGATCTTCATGTCGTCCGAGACACCGGCAAAGACGGTCGGCGCAACGAAATTGCCGGCGGCAAGCGCGCCTTCCGTGAGCCGTTCGCCCCCGGTGACGAGTTTTGCTCCTTCTGCGGTGCCAGCCTCGAGGTAACCGGTGACCCGTTGCAACTGCTTTTCGGAGACGAGCGGGCCGATCTCGGTCGCCGGGTCGATGCCGTCGCCGACCCTGAGACCCTTGGCATATGCCGCGAGCCGCTCGACGAACTCGTCATGGACGGCGCGTTCGACGAAGAGGCGCGAACCGGCGATGCAGATCTGGCCGGAATTGGCGAACACCGACATCGCGGCCAGCGGCACCGCTTTGTCGAGATCGGCATCGGCGCAGACGATGACCGGCGACTTGCCGCCGAGCTCCAAGGATACGCGCTTGAGGTTGCCGGCCGAGGCCCGCACGATCGACTGGCCGGTCACCGTCGAGCCGGTGAAGACGATCTTGTCGACACCCATGTGCTCGGCGAGTGCGGCGCCCGCCTCGATGCCGGTGCCGGTGACGATGTTGACGACGCCTTCCGGGACGCCGGCTTCGTTCATGATGTCGGCGATCAAAAGCGGCGTCAGCGGTGCCTCTTCCGACGGTTTCAGCACGATGGTGCAGCCGGTCGCCAGCGCCGGGCCGATCTTCCAGATCGACGCGGCCGTCGGTGCGTTCCACGGGATGATGGCGCCGACGACGCCGACCGGCTCCTTGCGGGTGAAGGAGACGATTTCGCCGGGCAGCGAGTTTTCGATCGTCTCGCCGTGCAGCGCCGTCGCCATGCCTGCATAATAGCGCAGCATGCCGATGACGCGGTTGCGATTGGCGCGGGTGCGCACGATCGGCATGCCCATGTCGGTGGTGTCGGAGCGGCTGATCTCTTCCCAGTTCTTTTCGAAGAGGTCGGCGATCCTCAGCAGCAGTACCTGCCGCTCATAAGGCTTGAACCGGCTCCACGGGCCCTCGAACGCCTTGCGCGCAGCAGTCACCGCAAAGTCGATGTCCTGGCGGTCGCCGCGCGGCACCGTGGCGATGACCGCGCCGGTGGCGGGGTTGCGGCTCTCCATGGTCCGGCCGGAGCGGGCATCGATCCAGCCACCGCCGATGAACATCCGGCGATGGCGCCCGTCGATCGGCAGCCGCAGCGGTGCCTTTGTCTGAGCCATGGTCATGACGGTCCTCCTCCGGCGCCTACGCCTGGTGGGCGGATTAAACCGCCGGAGGTCACATTTGCCAACAGCCCTATTCGGCCGCCAGGGCCAGTTGCGGCCTTTCGTTCTTTTCTTCCGTCTCGGCCGCCTGCTCCACCACCTTCTTGGGCTCCCTGCCGAAGAACAGCGCATAGGCTGCCGGCAGGACAAGGATGGTCAGCACCGTGGCGACGAGAATGCCGCCCATCATGGCATAGGCGAGCGGCCCCCAGAAGACGCCGCGCGAGATCGGGATCAGCGCCAGCACCGCGGTCAACGCCGTCAGCACGATCGGCCGGAAGCGGCGGACCGCCGAGCCGATGATGGCCTCGGAACGCCCCACGCCGGCGGCGATGTCCTGGTCGATCTGATCGACCAGGATGATCGAGTTGCGCATGATGATGCCGAGCAGGGCGATGACACCGAGGATGGCGACGAAGCCGAACGGGGCGCCGCTGATCAAAAGTGCCGCCGCCGCGCCGATGATGCCGAGCGGACCGGTCGCCAGCACCAGCATCGCCTTGCCGAAATGCTGCAGCTGGATCATCAGCAGCACGACGATGACGGCCAGCATGATCGGCGCTTTCGCCGCAATCGAGGCCTGGCTTTCGGCCGCATCCTCGGCGCCGCCCTGGATCTCGATCTTGTAGCCGGGGGCGAGGCTGGCGCGCAGACCCTGCATCTCGCTGTACATCTTCATGGCGACATCGTTCGGCTGCACGCCATCCGGAAGCGTGGCGCGTACGCTGATGGTCGGCAAGCGGTCGCGCCGCCATTCAACGCCTTGCTCCAGCACCGGGACGATCTTAGCGACCTGCGACAGCGGCACGGAGCCACCGAAATCGGTCGGGATATAGACGGAGTCGACCGCCGACAGCAGGTGACGGCTTGCCTCCGGTTCGCGGGCGACGATCGAAACCGTCTCCTCGCCGTCGCGGAAGTCATCGAGCGGCGCTCCCGACATGCTTGCCTGCAGCATCTGGCGGATGCGCTGCGAGGTGACGCCGAGCGCACGGGCACGATCCTGGTCGATCACCAGCTTCATCGCCGGCACCGGCTCCAGCCAGTCGTCGTGGGTGGCGCCGAGCAGCGGATTTGCCTGGAACTTCGCCTTCACCTCGTCGGCGATGCGGCGCACCTCCTGGCGATCCGGACCCATGACGCGCATCTGCACCGGCCAGCCGGTCGGCGGACCGAGGAACAGGCGATCGACCTTGGCGCGGATCGATGGGAAATCCTCGGCCAGGATGGTGCGCAGCTTGACGATCAGCCGCTCGCGGGCCGGTTCGTCATTGGCCATCACCAGAAGCTGGGCGAAGTTCGGATTGCGAAGCTGCTGGTCGAGCGGCAGGAAGAAGCGCGGCGCGCCTTCGCCGATATAGGTGGCAATGAAGCGCTTGTCCTTGTCGTCCATCATCCTGGCTTCGAGCGCCTTGGCCTGGGTCTCGACTTCCTTGATGCTGGTGCCTTCCGGCAGCCAGAGATCGACGAGGATTTCCGGACGCGACGATTGCGGGAAGAAATTCTGCGGGATGAACTGGAACGCCCACAGGCTGGTGGCAAAGGTCATCAGCGTCATCACCAGGACGATGATGCGATGGCGCACCGCCCATGCCACAGTCGAGCGAAGACGGCGGTAGAAGCGCGTGTCGAAGACATCGTGATGGCTGCCGGCGTGCTTGCGCTGCTTAAGGATCATGTGGCCGAGCCACGGCGTGAAATAGACCGCCGCAAACCAGGACACGACCAGCGCGATGCCGACGACGTAAAACAGGGTGCGCACATATTCGCCGGCCGTCGAGGCTGCGAAACCGACGGGGATGAAGCCGGCTGTGGTGATCAGCGTGCCGGTCAGCATCGGGAAAGCGGTCGAGGAGTAGGCGAAGCTCGCCGCCTCGACCTTGACCAGGCCTTCCTCGAGCTTTCGCTCCATCATCTCGACGACGATCATCGCGTCGTCGACCAAGAGGCCAAGGGCGATGATCAGCGCGCCGAGCGAAATGCGCTGCAGGTCGATGCCGAGCTCGTACATGATGGCAAACGTGGCTGCCAGGACCAGCGGAATGACGATGGCGATCACCAGGCCCGAACGCCAGCCGATCGACAGGAACGACACGAAAAGCACGATCAGCAGCGCTTCGCCGAGCGCTTCCATAAACTCGCTCACCGCCTCCTTCACGACATGCGGCTGGTCGGAAATCTGATCGACCGAAACGCCATAGGGCAGCGCCTCTTCGAAGCGCTTGTAGGTCGCTTCGACGTCCTTGCCGACGTCGGTGACGTTGAAGCCCTTGGCCATGACGACGCCGAGCTGGACGCTGTCGTGACCGTTGAAACGGTATTTGCGCTGGTACGGATCCTCGAGGCCGGAGGTCACCGTGGCGATGTCGCCGAGGCGCGTCACCTGGTTGCCGGCGCGCAGGCGAAGCTCGCGGATGTCGGCCGCCCTGGTGACGTCGCCTTCGACCGAAATGCGCACCGAACGCTGGCCGGTGTCGACCGAACCTGCCGGGTCGACGTTGTTCTGGCCTCGGATGGCATTCTGCAGGTCGGTCAGCGTCAGTCCGCGTTCGGCAAGCGCCTTGGATGAAACGTCTATGTAGAGTTTTTCCGGCTGGTCGCCGATGATCACGGCCTTCTCGACGCCAGGCGTCGTCAGCAGCATGTCACGCGCCTGGATAGCGAATTTCTTCAGCTCGGGATAGCTGTAGCCGTCGCCACTGATCGAATGCAGGGTGATGAACGTGTCGCCGAATTCGTCGTTGAAGTAGGGCCCGAGCAGCCCCTGAGGCAGCTCGTTGGCGATATCGCCGACCTTCTTGCGCACCTGATAGAAAGCATCGGCGACCTGGGCGGGATTGGTGTCGCCCTTGACCTGCAAGGTGATGATGGCGCTGCCGGCGCGGGTGTAGGAGCGGACGAAATCGAGATGCGGCGTTTCCTGCAGCTTGCGCTCGATCTTGTTGACGACCTGGTCTTCCATCTCCTTGATCGAGGAGCCAGGCCAGATCGCCTGGACGACCATGACGCGGAAGGTGAAATCGGGGTCTTCCTTCTGGCCCATGCGCATCAGGCCGAGCGCACCGGCGACGATGATCAGACCGAACAGGAAGCGGGCAATGCTCGGATGGCCGATTGCCCAGCGTGAAAGATTGAAAGACCGCTTTTCGTTGGTGTCGATGGTCATCGGCGTCAGTCCATTTCAATTTGATCAACAGAGCACGCGCCTGGCATGCCTACGGAACTTCCGATGTGGGCTTCCGGACGGCGAGGCCTTACGGAGTTGAGAGATCTACATCGCGGTGGGACGCGAGCATCGACGTGGGGGTTACATCGACTTGAGATCTCGACAATCGGGCGCCTGCCGCCCGGAAACCGTGAATTGCCTGGCCGTCAGCGCAAGCGCCTGGCAGCGTCGTCGGCCGATGCCGACTGTTGCGCTGCATCACCGGTCAGCTTGACTTTCAGATTCTCGGTCATGAACTGCGTGCCGGCGGCGACGACGACGTCGCCCGGCTTCAGCCCGTCGGCGACACTGACGCCGTCGGGGGTGAAGGCGGCGACCTTGACCGGATGCGCATGGACGGTCCCGCCATTGCGGTCGACTGTCCAGACGATCGATTGGCTGTCCTTTTGCGCCAACGCGGCCAGCGGGATCGACACCAGCTGCTGCCGGTTGTCCGCCGCGGCTTCGATGGAGGCGGTCATGCCTAGCAGCACGCGCGGATCGTTGGGCAGGCTGACGCGAACGGCAAAGGTGCGCGACTGCGGATCGGCGCTGCCGGCGACTTCGCGGACCTTGCCGTCGAGCGTCAGCGCCTCATCGGACCAGAAGCCCGCCTTGACGGTCTTGCCCGGCTTGAATTCGGCGATATCGGTTTCCGGAACGGCGATCAGGACTTCCTTCTCGCCGTCGATGGCAACGGTCACCACCGGCGTGCCGGAGCCGACCACCTGGCCGACATCGGCGGCAACGGCGGTGACGATGCCGTTCTTGTCCGCCTTGAGATCGGTATAGCGGACCTGGTTCTGTGCCTGGGCAAGCTGCGAGCGGGCGGAATCGCGCGTGGCGACCGCCTGGTTATAGGCGAGCGTCGCCTGCTCGAGCTGCGACTTCGGCGCGAAATTCTTGGCGTAGAGCTGTTCGGCGCGCTTGCGCGTCAGCTCGACTGTCTCGACCTGACGGTCGGCGGCATCGAGGCTGGCCTGAGCGCTTCTCACCGAAAGTTCGTAGTCGGTGGGATCGATGCGGGCGAGAACGTCGCCCGGCTTGACGCGGTCACCGATGTCGACAAGGCGCTCGGTGATCTTGCCGTTGATGCGAAAGCCGAGATTCATCTCGGTGCGGGCACGCACCGATCCGGAATAGGAAAGCTGACGGGTATCGCTCGCCTTGGCGATCTCGACCACCTTGACCGGGCGGATGATCTCGGTGACCTCGGCTTTCTCCTGCGAGCAGCCGGCGAGGCCGAGAGAGGCGACGATAATCAGTGCCAGGCCGGCGGCTGGTAGCCTGTAGGTGATGGACTTGGACAAAGACACTTTTCGTACTCCCGAACTGTGGGGATGAATTGCCGGTATCGCCGCCCGACGGGCGGCAACGGTCATTTCTTCAAGGCTCTGATAGCAAACTCGGTCAGCTCGTCCGGCGTCGCCCGGTTCTTCTTGGCGAGGCACTGGGCCATCATCTGCGGATGGCAGAGGCTGATAATGGCAGCGCCGAAGCACCGGGAAGCGATCACCGGATCCTGATCGATGAACTCGCCGGTGGCGATGCCCTCGCGGATCACATCCGCGACCAGTTCATGGATGCTGTCGATGTGCTTTTCGATGACATGCCAGTCGCGCTCGATGGCAACAATGACCATCTCGTGCACCTTCTCCTGGTCGATCATGGTCTCGAGCGTCCACTGATAGTGCGTATGCACATAGCGGCGGAGTTTTTCGCTGGCGTTGCCGGGGCCATGGCAGGCTTCGTAGGTCAACCGGTAGCAGGTCTCGAGCATACGGCCGCAAACCGCCTGGTGGATTTCCACCTTGGAGGCGAAGAAGCGATAGATGTTGGCGGTCGACATGCCGAGTTCGCGCGCTATGTCGGCGACGTTGGTCTTGCCGTAGCCGTAGTGGCGAAACAGTCGCTCCGCGCAATCCAGGATGCGCGTGACATTTTCCTGGCGGGCGGAATCGGCGGTGGTGTCTAGGGTTTCAAGCATCTCGTTGGCCAATTTACGACTGACGAATTTAGAATTTCGTCACTCGTAAATTGAAAACCATCACCTGTCAAGGCGCGATTTTCGCCAGCCGGTGCCCCTGATGACAGATGGTGACACCTCTGGACGGAGTTGGCCCATGAAACGCATGTGGTTTCCGCCGGGCGCGCCTGCAAGCCGCCCGTCTTTTTTTGCGAAGGATCTTGAAAAGATGCTTTCCGAAATCGGTTCCGTTTCGGATCAGGCGTTAAGGCTGCTTTGCCATCTCCCGCAGCCGGAACTTCTGGATCTTGCCCGTCGAAGTCTTCGGGATTTCTGCGAAGATCACCGCTTTCGGCACCTTGAAGCGGGCGAGCAGCGCGCGGCAGTGCCCGATGATTTCGGCCTCGGTCGCCGCCTTGCCCGGCTTCAGCTCGACATAGGCGACCGGCACCTCGCCCCATTTGTCGTCGGATCGGGCGACAACGCCGCAGGAACCGACGGCGGGATGCTTGTAGAGCGCCTCCTCGACCTCGATCGAGGAGATGTTTTCGCCGCCGGAGATGATGATGTCCTTGGAACGGTCCTTGAGCTGGATGTAGCCGTCCGGATGCATGACGCCGAGGTCGCCCGAATGGAACCAGCCCCCGGCAAAGGCCTCATCGCTCGCCTTGCGGTTTTTCAGATAGCCCTTCATGACGATATTGCCGCGGAACATCACCTCGCCGATCGTTTCGCTGTCGGCCGGTGTCTCTTGCATCGTCTGCGGGTCCATCACCGTCAGGCCTTCGAGCGCGGCATAGCGTACGCCTTGCCTGGCCTTCTTCGCCGCCCTCGCCCCTTTCTCAAGCCGGTCCCACTCGCCATGCCATTCGTTGACGACGGCCGGGCCATAGGTTTCGGTCAGGCCGTAGAGATGGGTGACGGCAAAGCCCGCATCGGCCATGCCCGACAGCACCGCCTCGGGCGGCGGCGCCGCGGCGGTATTGAAGGTGACGGTCTGCGGGAATTGCCGCTTGTCCTCGTCCCTAGGGTTGATCAGCACCGACATGACGATGGGTGCACCGCAGAGATGGGTGACGCCGTGATCGGCGATGGCGTCGTAGATCGGCTTCGGCCGCACCCAGCGCAGGCAGACATGCGTGCCGGCCTGCACGGCAAGCGTCCAGGGAAAGCACCAGCCGTTGCAGTGAAACATCGGCAACGTCCACAGGTAGACCGGGTGCTTGCCCATCCCGGCGTGGATGGTGTTGGCATAGGCCATCAGTGCCGCGCCCCGATGGTGACAGACGACGCCCTTCGGATTGCCTGTGGTGCCGGAGGTGTAGTTGAGCGAGATAGCATCCCATTCATCGTCCGGCATCGACCAAGCGAAATCCTCGTCGCCGTCGGCGACAAACGCCTCATAGTCCAGCGTGCCGATCCGCTCGCCCTTTGGATAGGGCGCATCGGCGGCATAGTCGGGATCGTCGTAATCGATCAACAGCGGCCTGACCTTGGCCAGCGTCAGCGCTTGCCGAACCACGCCGGCGAATTCGCGGTCGACGATCAGCACCTTGCTTTCGGCGTGATCGAGCTGGAAGGCAATGACGGCGGCGTCGAGGCGGGTGTTGAGCGAGTGCAGCACCGCCTTGGTCATCGGCACGCCGAAATGCGCTTCTAGCATCGGCGGTGTGTTGGACAGCATGACGGTGACGGTGTCGCCCTTGCCGATGCCGCGCTTCGCCAGCGCCGAGGCAAGCCTCAGCGAGCGCTTCCAGAAATCGCGATAGGTCGTGCGCTGGCGGCCATGAATGATGGCGGTCTGATCGGGAAAGGTTTTTGCCGCCCGCTCGAAATAGGTGAGCGGCGTCAGCGGCTGGTGGTTGGCCGGGTTTCGATCGAGGTCCTGTTCGTAGGGATTGCCCATCCCGTCCTCCGCAAATGGGTTATTAGGCCTTCTTACCACCTGGCTTTGAACACGGTGTAGGATTTGTGCATCGCCGGTCTGTTGCAACCGTCTTTCGCGATGCAAGCGCCCGCTGTTGGTGAATATCTCATCGAAGCCACCTCAGTGGTATGCGGCTTCGCCTATTTACCTGGGAGCCCTACTCGCCTTCATCCTCCGGCCACAAAGCATCTATGTCCCGATGTCCTTCCACAATGTTCGCCACCTCGAAGAAATCGCTATTGTAACGGAAGAAAATAACATACCCCCTGAAAGTGAAACTTCGGACGTCCGGCCGGAGTTCGGGACGAGCACGACCGATCGTCACAGGCAAGCTCGCCAGATCGCGGCATTTCTGGCGTAACGCATCCACAAAGCGCCGGCCGATCAACAGGCTGCCGCTTTGGCTGGTGATGTATTCAAGGATATTGACCAAATCTGTCTGTGCTGACGGCAGCATGCGCAGCCGTGGCACCCCTAAAAGCCTTCCTTCGCGAGTTGCTTGGCCTTGGCTTCCAAAGCCGCGTCAATATCCTGCTCAGTGGCCTCGCCGCCTTCGGCAAACGACTTGTCCACCATGGCACGCAGCGCCTTCAGCTTTTCCTCTCGTTCTTCGACCAGGCGTAGGCCCTCGCGCACGACTTCGCTGGCAGAGCCGTAGCGGCCGCGTTTGACAATATTGGACACGAAGGTTTCCCATCGCTCTCCCAACGATACGTTCATTCTCGGATCTCCTGTCTGATCAAATGGTACCGCAATAACAATAAATGTGCAATTGCTGACATCGGCAATGCTCCCATGCCATACCATGCCTCCTCTCTCAATTTGACTTTTGTCGAGAGCCGTGAATAATGTCAGCGAGGAGATGGCATGGCGATCCGACCGGCAGAACAGCTTATCCACAAGGCCGCCTGGCTTTACTACGCACACGGCCTGCGCCAGGACCAGGTGGCCAGCCAGCTCAAGATTTCCCGTGCCTCGGTGGCGATGTATCTGCGCAAGGCGCGCGAGACCGGCATCGTCAACATCTCGACCTCGACCCAGCTTTTCACCGACGACGTGCTGGCGCGCAAGCTGGAAGACGCGCTGAAGCTCGACGCGGTCTGGATCGCGCCGGAAAACGGCTATGTCGCCGACCCCTCGACTGACATTGCGGTGCTGGCGGCAAGCGTCTTTCTCGAACTGGTGAGGAAGGGCGACCGCATCGGCGTCGCCTGGGGACGGACGATCTACACAATCGCCGACATCATGTCCTATGCCGATCTGCAGGACGTCACCGTGGTGCAGCTCTGCGGCAATCTGGGCGCCCCCTATTCGTACCGGCCGGACCAATGTACGATGGAAATCGCACGCCGGCTCAATGCCAAGGGGCTGAACTTTTACGCGCCGCTGGTGCTGACGACGGAAGAACTGGCACGCGGCCTGCGCGCCGAGCCGGTGATCCGCGAGCAGTTGTCGGGCATCGGCGAATGCGACCTGGCGCTGTATTCGGTAGGCTCGGTGGACACCGACAGCCACTTGGTCAAATGCGGCGCGCTGACGCCAAGTGAAATGGCTGTATTGCGCAAGGCCGGTGCGGCCGGCGTCCTTGCCGGACAGATCATCGACGCCCACGGCCAGGCGCTCGACTGCAGCTACAACCGCCGACTGATTTCGGCAGAGCTGTCATCGCTGCGCCAGATCGAAAAACGGCTTGTGGTAGTGCAGGAAGAGAGCAAGTTCGAACCGCTCGTCGCGGCGATCGCCGGCGGGCTCTGCACCCATCTCGTCGTCGGCGCGCGCATGGCGCGACGGCTGCTCGACAATGCCGGAGCGGCAGCAGAAAAGGTCGCCTGATAGTTAATTCCAGCCGCCGGTGCATTGTCATCAAAGCGTCGCGGCATTCCTGTTCACAACAAAGAGAAATCGGACGAAGCTGACATGAAGAACCTGTGGAATGACGGCGAGGCGGAGAAGCTGGTCGCCGACTATGCAAAGAAGGGTGTGGCCCGCGACCTGGCGCTGCGCGTCTACACGACCAGGCTGCTGGGCGGCGAGCCGCGGCTCGTCCTGCATGGCGGCGGCAACACCTCGTGCAAGACCAGGGCCACCGATCTTGTCGGCGACGAATGGGACGTGCTCTGTGTCAAGGGCAGCGGCTGGGACATGGGCGTCATCGAGCCGCAGGGCCTGCCGGCGGTCAAGCTCGGCGCGCTGTTGAAGGCGCGGTCGCTGAAGAAGCTCTCCGATGAGGACATGGTCGCGCTGCAGCGGGCGAACCTCATCGATCCGTCCTCGCCCAATCCCTCCGTCGAGACGCTGCTGCACGCCTTCCTGCCGCACAAATTCGTCGACCACACGCATTCGACCGCAATCCTCGCCATCGTCGACCAGGAGGACAGCGAGGCGCTGAGCCGGAAGGTGTTCGGCGAAAAGATGGGCTTCGTTCCTTACATCATGCCGGGCTTCGATCTGGCGAAGGCGGCCGCTGATGTTTTCGACGCCGATCCGACGGTCGAAGGCCTGATCCTCGACAAGCATGGCATTTTCACCTTCGGCGACGATGCCAAGCAGGCCTACGACCGGATGATCCATTACGTGAACGTCGCCGAGGATTTCATCGCCAGCCACGGCAAGCCGCGCACCGAAAAGGTGGCACTGCCGGCCGGGCTGGCGAAGCCCGCGGAGATTGCGCCGATGCTACGCGGCGCGGTGGCGGTGGCACGCGGCGAAGGCCGCTTCGACCGCATGGTCAGCGATTTCCGCACCTCGGATGCGATCGTCGATTTCATCAATTCGGCGAAAATTGCCGACTATGCCGGGCGCGGCGTGTCGACACCCGACCTGTCGATCCGCATCAAGACCGGACCGATGGCACTGCCTGCGCCCGACGCTGACAAGGTCGGCGACTACAAATCCGTCATCCGCCAGCATGTCGAGAAATTCGCCAAGGACTATCGCGCCTATTTCGAAACCAATGATGCGCTCGACGACGTGAAGCGCACCATGCTCGACCCGATGCCGCGGCTGACGCTGGTGCCCGGCCTCGGCATGTTCGGCCACGGCCGCACGCTCAAGGACGCGAAGATCGCCTCCGACGTCGGCGAAATGTGGATCGAGGCGGTACGCGGCGCCGAAGCCGTCGGCGATTTCCGCCCGCTCTCCAAAAGCGATCTGTTCCCGCTCGAATACTGGTCGCTGGAACAGGCCAAGCTCGCCGCCAACAAGCCGAAGCCGCTGACCGGCCAGGTGGTGCTGGTCACCGGCGGCGCCGGCGCGATCGGTGCTGCCACGGCAAAGCTGTTCGCCGACAACGGTGCCCATGCCGTCGTCGTCGATCTCGACGCGGCAAGGGCTGCCGAGGCGGCAAAAAAGGCCGGTAACGGTTCGATCGGCATTGGCGCCGACATCACCGATCCGGCGCAGATGCGCGCTGCGTTCGACAAAGCGGTCGCCGTCTACGGCGGCCTCGACATTCTCGTCTCCAATGCCGGTGCTGCCTGGGAGGGCCGGATCGGCGAGCTCGACGACGCAACCTTGCGCAAGAGCTTCGAACTCAATTTCTTCGCCCATCAGTCGGCGGCGCAAAATGCCGTGCGCATCATGCTCGAGCAAGGCACCGGCGGCGTGCTGTTGTTCAACACCTCCAAGCAGGCGGTCAATCCGGGGCCGAAGTTCGGCGCTTATGGCATTCCCAAGGCGGCAACGCTGTTTTTGTCCAGGCAATATGCACTCGACTACGGCGCGCATGGCATCCGCTCCAATGCCGTCAACGCCGACCGCATCCGTTCGGGGCTGTTGACCGATGCCATGATCGCCAGCCGCTCGGGCGCGCGCGGCGTGTCGGAGAAGGAATATATGTCCGGCAACCTGCTCGGGCAGGAAGTAACGGCCGAAGACGTCGCTCAGGCCTTCCTGCATCAGGCGCTGGCCGAGCGGACCACCGCCGACGTGACGACGGTGGACGGTGGCAACATCGCGGCGGCGTTGAGGTAGTCGGGACCGGCCGAGACAGGCACGCAACTCGGAATTTTGCGATACGGCCATGGAAGGCATTCTTCAACCGCTGCTACAGCAGTTCTCGGATGCCTTCCCAAGCCTTTGTGCCCAGATTTGAATCGGCCTCGTCATTGCCTCCGTATGCGTGCAATGCGGAGCGTGGTGTGTTCTCGCCTGGCAAGAGAATGCGGTGTCCCGCATCCGGCGACGAAATGAGATGCGCGACCTTGCCTGCTTCGCCGCGCCGCCGAACAATATCTCGGGCGAACGATAGGGAAGGCCACAGTGCATCGCCGCCACCGGCGACGAGCAGAAGCTCGGCCGATATGGTCTCAACGGGGATGGTCGCCGCATTCGCTTCCCGTTTGAAAGTCTTCAAACAACTTTCGAAAAGACCCCTGTAGGACACCTGGCCATCGACGTACTCTGGTGTCCAATCTGGATCTGTCGGCACGAACGGCAGCGGGATACCGTCGAGCGACCATGAGGATCGTTCAGGCCAGCTGGCACCATCGCGGCCCGCACCGATATTTCCCCAAACTACGGATGACGGGCTAATCGCAACCACCGCATCAATTCGCTGGTCATGGACCGCGGCAAGCAAAGACGCCTCGGCCCCCTTAGACGTGCCGACATAAACGATGCGACGGCATCCCGTTTCGATGAGATAGTCGGCTGCCGCAAAGAACGTTTCCAGGGGAACCTCACATATTCCTGGAACCTGGCCCTCACCGCCAAACCACTGCAGCGCCAAGGCCGACGCACCAGCATTTGCAAAGAGCCGCGCGCGACCGACATCGACATGGCCGCTCGATCCACCCAACACCACGACGCCCGTGGTGGCCTGCAAGCATCGAAAAAATGTTCCGGCGACGGCGCCGGTAAGACTTTCCTCTCTTACCGTATGCGCCTCCATGTACCTGCTGAACCCTGGGTTTCAACCGTCCAATCGGCCTGCAAACCGGTGTCTGCGACAACTGGATTTCGGCAGTCCGGCTTCGCCAGACATCTTCGACAAAAAAGCCACCTGCAGCAAGCTGCTGCAGGCGGCTATTGTTTTGCTCGTGCCGAAAGTTACTTCGCGTTCGGGTTCGGCATCCAGGCCGGCATCGCGACATCGGCATGGGCGAACTGCGGCAGCTTGGCCGAGAGGTCCTCCATGTTCTTGATGTCCTTGTCGATCAGATCCTTCTGGGTGATCAGCGTCGGCGGCACGATGACGTTGTGGCCGGGATCTTCGCCGGCCAGAAGCTGCGCCAGCGCACGCACCGAGACCTGGCCGACGACGGCCGGGTTGGTAGCGGCGGTTGCCGCCCAGGCGCTGTCCGGCTCGCGCATCGCGGCGATGTCCGAGGTCGAGATGTCGGCAGAATAGATCTTGATGTCCTTGTTCAGCCCGGCCTCGTCGACGGCGATCTTCACGCCCTTGGCGAATTCGTCATAGGGCGCGAACATCACCTTGATGTCGGGGTGGGCCGACAGCACCGAACGGGCCTGGTTGGCGACCGAATTGGCGATCGGGTTGTCGAGCGTACCGAACATGGCAGCTTCGTCGATGCCTGCATACTTCTTCTTGAATTCGACCCAGGTCTCGTTGCGGCGGTCGAGCGGGGCGATGCCGGCGACATAGACATAGCCGGCCTTCCAGCTCTCGCCATTGTCCTTGACGGCCTGTTCGAGCGCCAGGCGCGCGAGATCGCGGTCAGACTGTTCGATCTGCGGGATCTTGGGGTTTTCGACATTGACGTCGAAGGCAACGACCTTGATGCCGGCGTCGACCGCGCGCTGGGCGGCGTCCTTCATCGATTCCGTCAGTCCGTGCTGGATGATGATGCCCTGGACGCCGAGCGCGATGGCCTGGTCGACCATGTCCGCCTGAAGCGCCGCGTCCTGGCGGCTGTCGAGCACGCGCAGATCGACGCCGAGCGCCTTGGCCTGCGCCTCGACGCCGGACAAATAGGCTTGGAAGAAGTCGCCGGTCGAGAGATAGCGGACCAGCGCTATCTTGACGGCACCCGGCTTGTCGAACGGCGCCGGCCGATCCTGCGCCATTGCCGGCAACTGCATCAGCAATGTTGCGCCGGCAAGCCCGAACGCTGCCTTCCCCAAAAGTCTTCTTGTGATGTTCACGTCGCTTCCTCCACTTGTTGAACCCAAAATGTGACCGGTCGAACCCTATCTCCTGCCCCTGCCGGACAGGGCGAAGGTAAAGACAAGGGCGACCACGAGAACCACGCCCTTGACGAAATCCTGCGTGTAGTAAGGCGCGTTCATCATCGTCAGGCCCTGCAGCAGCACGCCGACAAACACCGCGCCGACGGCCGTGCCGAAGGCATTCGGCTTGGCGGCGCCGAGAACCGCGTAACCGATCAGTGCCGCAGCCACCGCGTCGAGCAACAGATTATTACCCGAGGCGATGTCGCCGCGTCCAAGCCGGGCAGCGAGCAAAATGCCGCCGATCGAGGCAAAAACCCCAGAAATAACGTAGGCCCAGATTTTGTATGCCTTGACAGGCGCGCCAGCGAGTTCGGCGGCGCGTTCGTTGCTGCCGACCGCATACATCATGCGCCCGAAACGGGTGTATTCGAGAAAGAACCAGATCAGCACCGCCAGCACGAGCAGGACGACGACCGACACCGGAATGAGGTTCGGGATGAAGAAATCGAAGCGATGGCGGCCAAGCGCCAGGAACGCTGCGCCGAAGCTGCCGTTGGCGACCGAGCCATCGGGCATGGTCATGCCGGTGGCGATCGAACGGCCTTCGGTCGGGATGCGCTGCAGGCCGACAAGCAGGAACATCATGCCGAGCGTCGCCAAAAGGTCCGGCACCCGCATATAGACGATCAGCCAGCCATTGATTAGGCCGACCACCGCGCCGATCACAAGACAGACGACGACCGCCACGACGGCGTTCTGTTCCAGCACCACCATGACATAGGCAGCCGCCATCATGGCGCTGGTGGCGACAGAGCCGATCGACAGGTCGAAGCCGCCGACGACCAGCGTGGCGGTGACGCCGAGGGCCAGAACGCCGGTGATGGCGACCGACTGGAATATGAAGACAGCACTTTGCGGCGAGACGAAACCATCGGCGGCGACGGCGAAATAGGCGATCAGCCCGAACAACAGGACGATGAAGCCATAGCGAATAGCATTGTCGCGCAGGATCATTCAGCGCTCCCGCACGCTGGCACCGTCTTTATCCAACCCGAATTCATGCCCTCACCATTCCAATTCTCATCGTCTTCTCGCCCTCAGGCTACGCTGTGCAACGGCCCGCCCGCCACTTCGGCCAGCAGGCGCTCGAGATCGACATCGGTATTGCGGTGCTCGCCGACGATCGTCTGCTCCGACATCACCAGGATGCGATCGGCCGTCTCCAGGGCTTCGTCGAGTTCGGTGACGAACAGCAGCGTCGCGCGGCCTTGGGCGCTGGCCCGCAGCTTGGCGGAAATGTCGCGCCTGGCCGAAATGTCGACGCCCTGAAACGGCTCGTCGAGGATGAATAGCCTTGCCGCCTGCGACATCCAGCGGGCGACCATCACCTTCTGCTGATTGCCGCCGGAAAGGGCGGACATCTCGTCCTTCTCCGAGCGGCAGACGATGCCGAGCTCGTGGATCTGCCGGCGGGCAATGGCGCGTTCGATACGGCGTTTGAGAACACCGAGACGCGACATGCGGCTGTGGAACGGCAGGCTGATATTCTCCTGGATATTGAAGTCGCCGACGATGCCGTTTTCGCCCCGGTCCTTGGCGACGAGAAACACGCCGGCGGCAATCGCTTCGCCGGTCGACGCCGGCGCATAGGGTTTCCCGTTCAGCACCATGGTCCCGGCCAGCGGCTGGCGCAGGCCGAACAGCGTCTCGGCGAGCGCCGTCTTGCCGACACCGACAAGGCCGGTGATGGCAACGACCTCGCCATCGCCGAGCGTCAGCGAAATCGGCCTGGCGCCTTCAGCAATCCGCAGCGCGTCGGCAGTGAAAATTGCTTTGGCCGAATTCCTGGCGACGATCCGCTCGAGCTGGATCTTGCGGCCGAGCATGGCGTTGACAGCGCCTTCATAATCCAACGGCTTCTTGTCGAAGAAGCCTGAGATGACCCCATCGCGCATCGAAATGATGCGATCGGCAAGCCGTCTGATGTCAGACATACGGTGCGAAATGTAGAGAATGGCTACGCCTTGCTGGCGAAGCCGGTCGAGCAATGCGAACAGCCGGTCGGCCTCGGCGCTGGACAGCGAGGAGGTCGGCTCGTCGAGGATCAGCACTTTCGGCCGGTGCGCCATGGCGCGGGCGATCGCCACCATCTGGCGGTCGGCCAGAGAGAGATCGCTGATGCGGGCCTTGAGGTCGATGGCCAGTCCCATGCGGTCGGCCACCGCCTTTGCCTCGCGACGCACCCGGCCTGGATTGAACAGCGTCGGCACGCCGCTGCCGCTCAACCTGTCGAGGGTAAGATTGGTGGCGACATCGAGGTCGGCGACGACACCGTCATTGATGTTCTGGTGGACGGTGACGACGCCGGCGCGGATCGCCTCCGCCGGCGTTTTCGGGTCGAACTCATGACCGGCAAGCGACATCGAGCCGCCGCCATGGTCGTAAACACCGCTGATGATCTTGACGAGGGTGGATTTGCCGGCGCCGTTGGCGCCCATCAGCACGGTCACTTCGCCGGCATGCAATTCGAGCGAGACGCCGCCAAGCACCTCGATATGGCCAAAGGATTTCCTCAGGCCGTCGACGCGGAACACGGCATCATTGCCCATTCGTTCCTCCCTGACCGTGACGCTATGGGCTATATCGGCAATTGTCAACACGATTGACAATTGCCAGCAGGCTTCCTAGCTTGGCCCGACCGCGTTGGCTCCGCTATCATCGGAGCACATGAGCGGGAGGTGAGGATGACTGGGAAATCGCCGTTCGAAGCACTGTCGGTCGAGACACTGGCGGGCCGTCTCGGTGCCAACGAGCCCCTGTGTTCGCAGATCGGCAAGGATACGAGCCAGTGGAAGGTTCGTGAAGTCGGCGACGGCAATCTGAACCTGGTGTTCATTGTCGAGGGTGCTGAGGGTGCGGCCGTCGTCAAGCAGGCCCTGCCCTACGTCCGACTGGTCGGAGACAGCTGGCCGCTGCCGCTAAAACGCTCCTTCTTCGAATACCATGCGCTGACGCGGCAACAGGCGCGGGCGCCGGGTTCGGTGCCTGAGATCTATCACTTCGACGAAGGCCAGGCGCTGATCATCATGGAGTACCTGTTGCCGCACATTATCTTGCGGCGGGCGCTGATCGAGGGCCGGCAATTGCCGAACATCGCGACAGACATCGGCTTGTTCATGGCCCGCACGTTGTTTCGCGGCTCCGACCTCAGCATGGCGACCAAGGACCGCAAGGCCGATCTGGCGCTGTTCGCCGACAATGTCGAACTCTGCGACATCACCGAGAACCTGGTTTTCTCGGATCCGTATTTCGATGCCAAGATGAACCGGCACACCAGCCCACAGCTCGATGGCATTGTCGCCGAGCTGCGCGCCGACCGCGACCTCAAGGTCGAGGCGCAGCGCATGAAACACATCTTCGCCGCCAATGCCGAGACGCTGCTGCATGGCGACCTGCATTCCGGCTCGATCATGGTCACCGACACCGAAACGCGGATGATCGACCCCGAATTCGCCTTCTACGGGCCGATCGCCTTCGACGTCGGCATGCTGCTCGCCAATTTCTGGATGGCGTTCTTCTCGCAGCGCGGCCATGAACAGGGCGGAAGCCGCGATGCCATGCGCGACTATCTGCTCGGCGTTACGGTCGAGACATGGTCGGTATTCCGCGCCGAGTTCTCGCATCTGTGGCGGACGGAGCGTACCGGCATGCTCTACCAGAAGAGCCTGTTCGAAGATCAGGGCGACAGGCTTGGCGCCGAGCAGGCGCTCGACCACATGCTGCAGTCGATCTGGACCGATCTGCTCGGCTTTGCCGGCGTCGAGGTTCACCGGCGCATTCTCGGCCTTGCCCACAATGCTGATTTCGAGACCATTGCCGATCCCGATCTGCGCGCCAGATGTGAAGCGAAGGCGCTGAAATTCGGCCGTCACCTCGCCGTCAACCGGCGCCAGATCCACAGCATCGACGAGGTCAACCGGTTGGCCGCGCTGATCGAACGGGAGAGCAGGATTTGAACGTCGGCGACCGCCACTACCGCACCATCTGGCCGAGTGACGACGGGCGTTCGGTGGAGATCATCGACCAGCGCTGGTTGCCGCATGATTTCCGCATCGAAAAGATCGATACCGTCGCCGGCATCGCCACGGCAATCCGCGACATGTGGGTGCGCGGGGCGCCGCTGATCGGCGTCACTGCCGCCTATGGCGTCGCCATGCAGATGGCCGACGATCCGTCGGATGCAGCACTCGACGCCGTCTGGGCAACCTTGCACGAAACGCGCCCGACGGCGATCAATTTGCGCTGGGCGCTGAACGAAATGCAGCGCTTCCTGCTGACGCTTCCCCTGGCAGAACGTGCCGCGGCTGCATATCGGCGTGCCGGCGAGATCGCCGACGAGGATGTCGGCCTCAATCGCGCCATCGGCGCCCATGGGCTCGAAATCATCAAGGCGATCGCGGCGCGCAAGCAGCCGGGCGAACCGGTCAATATCCTGACCCACTGCAACGCCGGCTGGCTGGCCACGGTCGACTATGGCACCGCCACCGCGCCGATCTATCTGGCGACGGAAGCCGGCATTCCAGTCCATGTCTATGTCGACGAAACGCGACCCCGCAACCAGGGTGCCCAATTGACCGCCTGGGAGATGGCCGGCCACGGCGTGCCGCATACGCTGATCGTCGACAATGCCGGCGGCCATCTGATGCAGCGCGGCCAGATCGACATGGTCGTCGTCGGCACCGACAGGACCACAGCCGACGGCGATGTGTGCAACAAGATCGGTACCTATCTCAAGGCACTGGCGGCCCACGACAACGACGTGCCGTTCTATGTCGCGCTGCCGTCGCCGACGATCGACTGGACGGTGGGCGACGGGCTGGCCGAAATCCCGATCGAACAGCGCTCGCCCGACGAGGTCTCGCTGGTTTGGGGCAAGACCGCTTCCGGCGAGATCGCCCAGGTACGCGTGTCACCGGAAGCCACGCCGGCGGCCAATCCGGCCTTCGATGTGACGCCGGCGCGGCTGGTCACCGGCTTGATCACCGAACGCGGTGTCGCCACGGCCTCGCGCGAAGGCCTGAAGGCGATGTTTCCCGAGCGCGGATGATCCGCTTTGCCGGGAGGGCGCTCTGGATTTGCCTGATCTCACGATTTCTTGAACACGGCACGGTTAAAAACGCCGGTTGCCTGTCCCACATGGACGGCCGTATGCGTAGCGGCGGGGCGGCGCCCAACGCTCGAAGCCGGGGCTGACCACGGGCCGGCGAGTGAACCAGCGGGATGCCGCGATGTCATTCAGACCGTTGCTTGGTGACGGACGGATTCGGAGCCAGGAGGAGAAGTCGGAGCCCCTGCAAACCGCGTCATGGGTCAGCTCCTCGATCGTTTTCGACAATCGGCGGTGGGCGTGCCGGGAGGCGGAGCTCCGCTGGACAGCCCCTCATCATCTGATCGTGCTGACCGAAGAAGGCGGCACGTCCCACACATCCATCCGGCACGGGGCACGATCCCTTTACGACGGAAGGGACCGTCCCGGAGCCCTCACCTTCGTCCCGGCAGGCGCGGAGCGACACGGCTTCTATCGAGATGTAAACCTCTCCTATTCAGCCCTGTGGATCGATCCCGATATCGGGCTTCCCGGATGCGAACGCCTGAGGAACCTGCCTATACTGGTAAACAAGAAGGACGCGGTCGTCGCCACGCTGCTGAGTTCGCTTCGTGACGAGATGGCACTCGGCCACAAGCCGGACACTGCCTATGTCGAGCATCTGGTCGCCCTCGTCAGTCTCCGCGTGGCCAACCTGAGCCGGGAGCAACCGCGGTTTGTACGTCACGGCTGCCTCAGCCGCCGAGCACTTGCTCGCGTTCGGGACTACATCGATACGCATATGAATTCCGACATTTCGCTAAGCGAGCTGGCAGCCGTCGCGGGCATGGCCGTCGACAGTTTTGCGCGTCGCTTCAAGGCGACGACCGGCCTTCCACCCTATGCCTATGTGATCGAGGAAAGGGTGCGGCGAGCGGAGGCGCTGCTGCGCGAGACGGGTTTGTCGATCGGTATCATTGCCTTTCGGCTCGGCTTCTCAAGCCAGAGCCATTTCACCACGACCTTCCGGCGTCTAAGGGGCATGACGCCTCGTGCCTATCGGGTGAATTCTTCTCCAGAATCCTGATAGTGCGCCGGTTTCTTGAAAGAAAGCCGCCGCCCGCACTCCCACCTCCAGTGTCGTTGGGTGACAGAACCCGAGGGTTCGCTCGGGTCAAGTTGCCGTCTGCGCTTCATTGCGACTGGGAGATCATGCATGGCCAAAACGGACAACAGGAGCGGGCCGACGCGTCGGATGGTATTGGAAGGCGGTGTTGCGACCGGGGTGCTCCTGGCTACCGGAATACCGGTTGACGCGGAGCCGGCCGAGACCGTCACGGCGGCTGCATCGTCCTCGCCGGTACCGACGATACCGATATCGTTGCGGATCAACGCGAAGGATCTTGCCATCGAGCTCGACCCGCGAATGACACTGCTCGACGCCCTGCGCAACCATCTCGGCCTCACCGGCTCGAAGAAGGGCTGCGACCACGGCCAGTGCGGCGCATGCACGGTGCTTGTCGATGGACGCCGGATCAATTCCTGCCTGACGCTGGCCGCAATGCATGAAGGCGACGAGATCACCACGGTCGAGGGGCTTGCCGAGGGCGACCGGCTGCATCCGGTCCAGGCCGCCTTCGTAGCCCGCGACGGTTTCCAGTGCGGCTACTGCACGCCAGGCCAGATCTGCTCGGCGGTTGGCATGCTGGGCGAGGCGCGGGCCGGCTGGCCAAGCCATGCGAGCGCCGACGTGGCAGCGACTTCCGTCGCTCTCACAGATGCCGAGATCCGCGAGCGGATGAGCGGCAACATCTGCCGCTGTGCCGCCTACCCGAACATTGTCGCTGCAATCCGCGACGCGGCAGAGGAGGCATGAGCAATGCAGTCCTTCACTTATGAACGTGCGACGAGTGCCCAGCAGGCGGCCGCCGCAGTTGCGGCCCGGCCGGACGCCAAGTTCATCAGCGGCGGCACCAATCTGCTCGACCTGATGAAGCTCGAGATCGAGCGCCCAGCGCATCTCGTTGACATCAGCCGGCTGCCCCTTGATCGGATCGAGGAGACGGCAGAAGGCGGGCTTCGGGTCGGCGCCCAGGTCCGCAACAGCGATCTTGCCGCCGACCCGCGGGTAAGGTCGCGGTACCCGATGCTCACACAAGCGCTGCTGGCGGGAGCGTCCGGCCAGATACGCAACAAGGCCTCGACCAGCGGCAATCTCCTGCAGCGCACGCGCTGCCCCTATTTCTACGACCGCAACATGCCCTGCAACAAGCGCCAGCCGGGTTCGGGCTGCGCGGCGCTTCAAGGCTTCAACCGCATGCACGCCGTACTCGGCGCGAGCGAAGCCTGCATCGCGGTCCATCCTTCCGACATGGCGGTCGCCATGTCCGGGCTCGACGCCAGGATCGAGACCGTCTCGCCCGGCGGCGAGACCCGCACGATCCCGATCGGTGATTTCCATCGATTGCCCGAGACGATGCCCCATGTCGAGACCGTGCTCGGCCACGGCGAAATGGTCGTCGCGGTTAACCTACCGCCGCCACCACCCGGCCGGCAGCTTTACCGCAAGGTGCGCGACCGTGCTTCCTACGCCTTCGCGCTGGTGTCGGTGGCAGCAATCGTCGAGAAAAGCGGCGATCGTATCCGAAGCGCTCGGATCGCCATGGGCGGCGTGGCCGCGAAGCCCTGGCGCGCGACGGAGGCGGAGCGCTCGCTCGCAGGAGCGTCGGCGTCCGACGCTGCCTTTACCAACGCGGCCGAAGTCGCACTCGCCGGAGCCGTCGGGCATGGCGGCAATGACTTCAAGATCCCGCTGGCGAAACGGACGATGCGGCACACGCTCGCTGCTGCCGTCGAACGTGCATGAGGTGATGCGATGACAGAGACGACGACCCCGAACAGCGGTTCCCAGATGCAGGCGCCGAGCAGGAGATCGATATGAAACTCACGCGACGCGCCGTTGCCGCCGCGGGTGGCGGCCTTTTTGTTTCTGCCGCCGCAGCTTGGGCGCCACATCCGACCCGGGAGCTCGGCACGTGCTCGAGGCGGCCGTCGACGCCTTCTTTGCCGGCTGGGCCTCTGGCGACTGGACGGCATTCCTTGATTGTTGCGATGAGACGATGACCTTCCAATTCCCTGTCGGCGAGCAACGAGGCCGACACGGACCGCCAGAAGGCAAGCGGGCACTCGCAGCCTGGACCGCCGCGCATCAAGCTCAGGGAAACAGGATTACGAAATCGACCGTCGATCTCAAGCTCTTCGCGGCCGACTGGGTCATCGTCTGCGATCGCGGGAGCGGGACAATCAGTGGCGCGCCCTACACTGGCCTGCATGCGATCTTCATGCGGGCCGGCCCGACGGGGAGGCTGGTCGAGTTTCGCGAGTATTTCGGCGAGATCGCCGCGTGAGCTCCGGGCCGCCGCGCGACGAACATGAAGGTGCAAGGAAGAGGCGTCGTCGCGGCCTCGATGCTTCCGAACTCCAAATGAAAATCTTTAGGTGACTTATGAACGAGACCATACCCGGACTGCCCGGCTCCGCCACCCATTCAAGGGTGAAACCTCGTCCCGATGCCGGCATCATCGGGAGGCCGATCGACCGCATCGACGGTCCGCTCAAAGTGACGGGCGGCGCCACATATGCTTACGAGAATGACCTGGATGGTACAGCCTATGGCTACATTCTCGGCGCCTCCGTCGCCAAGGGCCGCATCGCCGAGATCGACACGACCGAAGCCGAACGGGCGCCGGCGGTGCTGCTCGTCATGACGCACCGCAATGCGCCGGCCCAGCCGGATTTCGGCCCGTCGGTCACGCCGACGGTGCCGGAGGTCTTCACCCGCGCCCGGCCCGCGCTCAACAGCGATCGGGTGCGGTATTACGACGAGCCCGTCGCGCTGGTCGTTGCGGAGACGTTCGAGGCGGCACGCGCTGCTGCCGGCCTCATCAGAATACGCTACGACAAGGAGCCGGGCCTCTACGATCTAACGGGCCATGAGGCCGACGCCTATGCACCAAAGCGGACAAATGCCGGCTTCGAGACCGACAGCGCGGTAGGCGACTTTGAGAGCGCCTTTGCGACGGCGCCGATCAACATCGATGCCACTTACCGGACCCCCTTCGAACATCACAATCCGATGGAGCCGCATGCAACGCTCGCTGCCTGGTCAGGCAACGAGCTGACGATCCATACATCGGCGCAGACTCTCGCGAACTTCCGGGCCGGGGTCGCCAGCACGCTTCGCATCCCGCCCGAGCGAGTGCGCATCGTGAGCCCCTTCATCGGCGGAGGCTTCGGCTCCAAGCTGATTGCCCATGCCGACACGATCCTGGCCGCACTTGCAGCGCAGGTGCTGCAGCGCCCCGTGAAGATCGCGCTGACGCGGCAACAGATGTTCGCCAATGCCGGTCATCGCGCAGAGATGGTCCAACAGGTACGTCTCGGCGCGGACACCGACGGGCGGCTCACCGGCATCGCGCACGATGTCTGGTCCGCAACCTCCAGCTTCGAGGAGTACTGCGAACAAACGGCAGTTTTTGCGCGCTCGCTCTATGCGGCGCCGAACCGTCTCACCCGCCATCGCCTGGTCCCGCTGGACATCAACCGCGGCGAATGGATGCGCTCGCCGGGCGAAGCGCCCGGCATGCTGGCTTTCGAATGCGCCATGGATGAGCTCGCCGAGCGCGTCGGCCTGGACCCGATCGAACTCAGGATCCGCAACGAACCGGCACAGGATCCCGAGCGCGGCGTGCCGTTCTCCACCCGCAATCTCGTCGCCTGCATGGAGGAAGGCGCCCGCCGTTTCGGTTGGGAGCGGAGAAACCCGACACCGGGCCGCACCCGGGAGGGCCGGAAGCTTATCGGCTACGGCATGGCGGCGGCGATCCGTCCGAACTATATCGGCGCGGCGACGGCGCGAGTGGCGATCGACCGGGACGCTCGGGTTACGGTGCGGCTCGACATGACCGATATTGGCACCGGCACCTATACGATCCTGACCCAGATCGCCGCCGAGAGCCTCGGCCTGCCGATCTCGTCCGTCAAGGTGGAGCTCGGCGACAGTCGCTTCCCGCGTACCGCCGGCTCCGGCGGGTCCTGGGGCGCAGCAAGCGCGGGTTCGGCCTTGCATAATGCGTGCAACGCCCTCAAGGAACGGATCCTGGAGGCGGCGCAGTCGAGCAAAACCTCGCCGTTGCGCGGCGCGAACGCCACCGAGGCAAGCTTTGCCGACAGCGAGGTCAGGATTGGCCAGCGATCGGCGAGCCTGGCCGATCTCATCCGAGGGATCTCTCCCGACGGCCTCGAGGCTGAAGGCTCCGTAGCCGCGGGCGCCACCACCCAGTCATACAAGACTTATTCGCAGCATTCCTATGGCGCGCATTTCGCAGAGGTCGCTGTCGATTGCGATACCGGTGAAATCCGCATGCGCCGGATGCTGACTGTGATCGGCGCGGGGCGTATCCTCAACGCCAAGACCGCGCGCTCGCAAATCATCGGCGGCATGACCTGGGGGATCGGTGCAGCGCTGATGGAGCAGACGGTGCTCGACCCGCGCCATGGCCACTTCGTCAATCACGATCTTGCCGAGTATCATGTGCCGGTCAATGGCGACGTCCCCGCGATGGAGGTCGTCTTCCTCGAGGAAGACGACGACAAGGCCAACCCGCTTGGCGCAAAGGGTCTCGGCGAACTCGGCGTGTGCGGTGCGGGGGCTGCTGTCGCCAACGCCATCTACAACGCGACCGGCGCGCGAGTGCGTGAATTTCCCATCACCTTGGACAAGGTGCTGCCTGCCTTGCCTGTGATCGCCATTTGACGCTTTCCTCTCTCGCTCTCAATTGTGACAAGTCGAAACGGATGGCTATTTCTGCGCCATCCGCGACGACGCCGGTGGTTGACAGCGCCATCCAGCCCTTTCATACAAAGGCCGTCAATGTTCTCAGGGCGGGGTGAAAGTCCCCACCGGCGGTAAGGGTCTCGGCCCAAGCCCGCGAGCGCTTTCCAGATGATCGGAAAGGTCAGCAGATCCGGTGCGATTCCGGAGCCGACGGTCACAGTCCGGATGGAAGAGAACGAAATGGAAGACGATCCGCTTTCGCGGTTCGAACTCCGTATCGTGCGTCCTGATTCTGGTTCGAAACGGAAGGATGGACCCATGAATCAGCATTCCCATAACGACTATGAAACGATCCGCGTCGCCGTCATTCGGGCGCGCTGGCACGCCGATATCGTCGACCAATGCGTTGAAGCATTCGAGGCGGAACTGGCGGTTCTCGGAGAGAAACGCTTTGCCGTCGATGTCTTCGATGTTCCCGGCGCCTATGAGATTCCCCTGCATGCAAAGACGCTTGCCGAAACCGGCCGCTATGCCGCTATCCTCGGCGCCGCGTTCGTCGTCAACGGCGGCATCTACCGGCATGAGTTCGTGGCGAGCGCGGTCATCGACGGCATGATGAACGTGCAATTGTCAACTGGCGTGCCGGTGCTGTCGGCGGTGCTGACGCCGCACAACTACCATGACAGCGCTGACCATCACCGCTTCTTTTTCGAGCATTTCAGGGTCAAGGGCAAAGAGGCGGCCAGCGCCTGCGTGCAACTGCTGGCGACACGCGAACGCATCGCGGCGTGAAACCTCCGTCGCCGGGTGGAAATCCCGGTAAGGCGCTGTAGTATCTCACGAAAACCAGGGAGGATGCCGGTGCAGACCAAGAAGATCATCAATGACGGCAACCGCTCCGTCGACGAGATGCTGGAGGGCATTCTGGCCGCGCATCCGCGCCATCTCAGACGTGCGGACGGCAGCCCCCGCTCCATCGTCGCCCGCGACGGGCCACGCCCCGGCAAGGTCGGCCTCGTCATCGGTGGTGGCTCGGGCCACGAGCCGACCTTCCTCGGCTTTGTCGGCAAGGGGCTTGCCGACGCGGCCGCGATCGGCAATGTCTTCGCCTCGCCGCCGCCGGACCCGATCCTCGAATGCGCCAAAGCGGCCAGCGGCGGTACCGGTGTGCTGTTCATGTACGGCAACTATGCCGGCGACGTGATGAATTTCGACATGGCCGCCGAAATGGCGGCAATGGACAACATCGAAGTGCGCACCGTGCTGACCACCGACGACGTCGCCTCGGCGCCGCGCGACCAGAGACAGAAGCGGCGCGGCGTCGCCGGCAATTTCTTCATCTTCAAGGCTGTCGGTGCCGCATGCGACCGGATGCTGTCATTCGATGAATGCGAGCGTATCGCCAGGAAGGCCAACGATCAGACGTTCACTATGGGCGTGGCGCTTTCGCCCTGTTCGCTGCCGCAGACCCGCCGGCCGAATTTCGAGATCGGACCGGACGAGATGGAGATCGGCATGGGCATCCATGGCGAGCCGGGCACCGCGCGTGGAAAACTAAAGACGGCCGACGAGATCACCGACGAGATGCTGGACAAGATCCTTGACGAGATGGCGCCGACGCGCGGCGACAAGGTCGCCGTGCTGGTCAATTCGCTCGGTTCGACGCCGCTGATGGAGCTCTACATCATGAACCGGCGGGTCAAGCAGAGGCTCGACGACATCGGCGTTTCTGTCCACGCGACCTGGGTCGGCAATTATTGCACCTCGCTCGAAATGGCCGGCGCCTCGGTGACGCTGATGCATCTCGACGGCGAATTGCAGGAGATGCTCGACCACCCTTGCGACTGCGCCATGTTCCGCGCCGGCTGAGAGAGCATCATGACGTCGATCGATTCAGCCGGCTTGAAAGGAATGTTCGATGCGATCGCGGTGGCGATCGACGCCGACAAGGACAGGCTCTGCCAACTCGACGGCGTCATCGGCGACGCCGACCACGGCATCGCCATGGCGCTCGGCTTCGGCGCGGTGCGCGATGCGCTCGCCTCGCTCGATCTCTCGGCGACCGAGCCGACGGCACTGCTCAACACCGCGGCAAAGTCGTTCCTCAACGCGGTCGGCGCCTCGTCAGGCCCGCTCTATGCGACGGCCTTCATGCGCGGTGCCGTCGCCGTCAAAGGCAGGGCAATTCTAGAGGACGTAGACGTCGTCGCCATGTTCCGGGCGATGGCGCAAGGCATCCAGGATCGCGGCAAGGCCGAGCTCGGCGAAAAGACGATGGTCGACGCCTGGCTGCCGGCGACGCAGGCAGCTTGTGCCGCGCAGGAAGCCGGCAAGAGCCTGTCCGAGAGCCTGGAGGCTGCACTTGCGGCGGCCGAACGAGGTGCCGAGGCGACCAAGGACATGATCGCCGCCAAGGGCCGCTCATCGCGGCTCGGCGAGCGCTCGTTGGGGCACATGGACCCCGGCGCCGCATCGGCCGTGACGATCATCAGGGCGATGCGGAACAGTCTGGTCTAACCCCGCTTCGCCGCGTCGAGCCTGTCGATGGCCTGGACATTGCCGGCCGATGGTCCCTTCTCATCGAATTCCGATGCGAGCCAGGCGTCGACGATCGACTTGGCCAGTTCCGGGCCGATGACGCGCGCGCCCATGGTGATGATCTGGGCGTTGTTGGATTTTGCAGCGCGCTCGGCCGAATAGGTGTCGTGGGTGAGTGCAGCGCGAATGCCGGGGACCTTGTTGGCGGATATGGATACGCCGATGCCGGTGCCGCAAAACAGGATGCCGCGGTCGTTTTCGCCGTCCAGGATCGTCTGCGCGAGCTTCTGCGACAGGTCGGCATAGTAGCCCGCCTGGCTGAGGTCGCTGACCGTGAGGCCGGGCTTGGTGGCGAGGTGAGCGGCAATGACGTCGAGCAGCGGCTTGCCGGCGCTATCAGCTCCAATGGCTATTTTCATGTTCGGTTTCCTTCCTGTTCGATGCTTCAGATCGCCGCCGAGGCGCGTTGGAGGATGTCGATATAGCCTTCCGCCTGCCAGGCCGAGCGGCCGATGAACAAGCCGTCGATATTGGGCTGGCCGACCAGTTCGGCGGCATTTTGCGGATTGACGCTGCCGCCATAAAGCACCGGCGGCACAACTCGCAGCAGGTCGCGGGCGATTTTCTTGATCAGCGCCTGCTGCCTGTCTGCGTAGTCCGAACTGGCCGGCACGCCCTTATCGCCGATCGCCCAGACCGGCTCATAGGCAAACAGGATCGTCGCCGCCTTCGCCGCGCCTTCGAGAAACTGCAGCGCGCCGTGCACCTGCAGGGCCAGCACCGCAGCGGCCTGGCCGCTGTCTCGCTGTGCCAGAGTCTCGCCGACACAGATCAGCGGCACCAAGCCGTGCTTCACCGCGGCCGCAGTCTTCAGCCCGACCGCCTTGTCGGTCTCGCCGAAATGCTCGCGCCGTTCGCTGTGACCCAATTCTACCATATCAAGTTCGCAGTCTTTCAGCATCACCGGCGAGATCTCGCCGGTCCAGGCGCCGGCGTCGGCCCAATGCATGTTCTGCGCGCCGACCTTGATGCGCGTCGGCGACAGCGCTTTCTTGACCTCGCGGATCGCCGTGAAAGGCGGGATGACGAAAAGCTGGATGCGCTCGTCGAAACCGGGGACGAACTCCGCCAGCGCCTCGGCGAAAATCATCGCTTCGGCGAGCGTCTTGTTCATTTTCCAGCTGGTGCCGACCCAATAAACCATACGTGCCCTCCTATTCTGCGATCACTGTCAGCGAAACGCCGGCACCATCCAGCGCGGCGCGCATCTGCGGCTGCGGCTCGCGGCCGGTGAAGACCGTGTCAAAGGCCTTGAGATCGGTCAGGAAGTGCAAGGCAGTGCGGCCGAATTTCCCATGATCGACCAGCAGATATTTGCGCGCTGCTGCGGCCATCATCAGCCGTTTGGTCTGGACCACTTCCTGATCCTGGTGAAAGGCCGAGGCACCATGAATGGCCGATGACGACAGGAACGCGACATCGGCGCGCAATGATTTCAGCGTGTCTTCGGCGAGCAGGCCGAAGAAACCGTGAAACTTCTTGCTGTATTGGCCGCCGAGCGCAATCAGGTTAATCCCGGCAACGCCCGCCAAATCCTGGATGACGGCCAGATTGTTCGAGATCACCGTTAGCGGACGCAGATCGGCAAGATGCCGAGCAACGCCCCCCGCGGTCGAGCCGTCGTCGATGATCACCGTCTGACCCGGTTCGATGATCGTCACGGCAGCGGCGGCGATGCGCTTCTTCTCGTCGCCGGCCAGCCGCTGGCGGTAGCGGAAATCGCTCTCGAAAAGGCTGCTCGGCTGGATCGAGGCGCCGCCGCGCACCTTGCGCAGAAAACCGCTTTCCTCGAGCTCGTCGAGGTCGCGGTGGACGGTCATCTTCGACACGCCGAAGCGCGAGGCAAGATCGTCGACACTGGCGGTGCCGATGTCCATCAGAAAATCCATGATGCCTTGCCGACGGCCGTCGCTCTTCATTTCCGCGGCTTCCTCGTGCACCCCGGCTCCGAGATATAACAGCAAACGTCGCACAAGCCACCAAATTTTTTGTGATAATGTTATATCTTTATGGGATATCATGCGCTTCTGGTCGCGTGCTGTAACAAGAATTGCTGCCGGCCGAGCGCCCAGCGGTTGCGGTGCCGCGGAAATCCGGCCAGAAGCATTAGGGGCTCGACGACAACCGAACAGCCCGCAAACACTGGCTCGAAACCGGATACGGGAGACTACTGAGTGGCTCGCATCACACTGAGACAATTGCTCGATCATGCCGCCGAATACGGCTATGGCGTGCCTGCCTTCAACATGAACAATATGGAACAGGGCCTCGCTATCATGGAGGCAGCCGAGGAGACCAAATCGCCGGTTATCCTGCAGGCGAGCCGCGGCGCGCGAGCCTACGCCAACGACGTGGTGTTGGCCAAGCTGATCGACGCGCTGGTCGAAATCCATCCCGATATCCCAATCTGCATGCATCTCGACCATGGCAACAACGAAGCGACCTGCGTCACCGCGATCCAGCACGGCTTCACCTCTGTGATGATGGACGGATCGCTGAAGGAAGACGGCAAGACGCCGGCCGACTACGCCTATAATTCCGGCATCACCCGCCGCGTCGTCGACATGGCGCATTGGGGCGGTGTCTCGGTGGAAGGCGAGATCGGCGTTCTCGGATCGCTGGAGATGGGCGGCGGCGAACAGGAAGACGGCCATGGCGTCGAGGGCGTCATCAGCCACGACCAGCTGCTGACCGACCCGGTGCAGGCCGAACAATTCGTGCGCGACACCCGTGTCGATGCGCTGGCAGTCGCCATGGGTACCAGCCACGGCGCCTACAAGTTCAGCCGCAAGCCGGATGGCGCCGTGCTGGCCATGAACGTCATCGAGGAAATCCACCGGCGTCTGCCGAGCATGCATCTCGTCATGCACGGCTCGTCCTCGGTGCCGGAGGAGCTGCAGGAGATCATCAACAAATATGGCGGCCAGATGAAGCCGACATGGGGGGTGCCGGTCGAGGAAATCCAGCGCGGCATCAAGCACGGCGTGCGCAAGATCAATATCGATACTGACAACCGCATGGCGCTGACCGGCGCGATCCGCAAGGTGCTGACCGAGAACCCGAGCGAATTCGATCCGCGCAAATATCTGACGCCGGCAATGGCCGCCATGCGGAAGCTGTGCAAGGAGCGCTTCGAGCAGTTCGGCACCGCCGGCAACGCTCCCAAGATCAAGCCGCTGCCGCTGTCGGAAATGGCCAAACGTTACAAGTCCGGAAGCCTCGATCCGAAATTTGGCTGACATATTCCGGTTCTGAGCAGGAGCCGCTTCGGCTCCTGCTCATCCGATCATACTCGCGGCAAGAGATCGGCCCGGCCGGTCTCGATAAATGGTGCCCAGTAGTCGACCGACTCGCGGATCATGGCGACGACCTGATGGTCGACCGGCTCGCGCTCGCGGAATGACAGTTCGAGGCAGATCTCGTTGTCGACGCCGCCGCCACGGCGAACCGTCTGAAGGAGCTTTTCCGGCGTGATGCGGCCGTCGATGTTGTAGGTCGCAGTGAACGGCCAATGGCCGCCCTTGTTCATCGACGATTGCTTGACGTGGATGATCGGCGACTGCCGGGGAAAGGCTTCGGCCCAGGCATAGGGGTCGATGTCGTCCGGATTGCTCGACGTCACGTCGCCATGGTCGATGTCGACCATCATCTTGAGCGGGATCGCTATCCCTGCCGCATCGATTTCGCTTTGCAGCATCCGGCAGCTCTCGATCGTATGGCCGAACTCGCGGCCGACCGACATCGGCTCCCAGAACAGGTAGGTCAAGCCGGCTGCTTTGGCATGCTCGGCGACCTCGCGCCAGCATCCCAGCGCGATGTCGAAAAGCCGCGCGCGACGCTCAGGATCGTCGTAGTCACGATGGGTGAAGATCGCGAATTGCGTGCCCATGCCCGCGGCGCCGAGCTCGACCGAAATTTCGGCAAAGGTCTTGAACCAGTCGACGTAGTAACCCCGCACGTCGGCATCGGGATGGCCGAAATGATTGAGCCGGCCGTAAGGGCCGGTCATCGCGGAGGTCACGCGCACGCCGGTGCGGTTAAGCGCGGTACGGAACAGGCGGACGAATTTGGCGATCGTCGCCGCCGGCCAGCCGGGATTGACGAATTCATGCGTGAGCTGCACGTCCCTGATACCGATCTGATAGGCGATCGCGTCGATCAGGTCGTCCGGCTCCGCAAAGCGGTTGACCAGCGGATTGGTATTGAGCGAAAGCGTGAAGGCCATCAGCCGGCCTTTGCCAGCCGGCTCGAGCACCAGTCCTCGAAGGCGGTTCTTTCCGCGGCGGACAGATGCAGGCCGTGCTTGGTGCGCCTGTCGAGAATATCGGCGGCGGTCTCGGCCCATTCATGCTCGAACAGGTAATTGGCTTCGCGCTCGAAAAAATCCTTGCCGAAGCGCCGGCCCAGTTCGGCGAGCGAGGTGGCCGCGCCGACCAGATCGCGCGTCCTTGTGCCGTAGAGCCTGCCATAATGCTTGACCAGCGATGCCGGCATCCAGAGGAATTCATGGCCGAGGTCGCCCAGAAACTGCTCCAAATCGGCATTGGCGATATCGCCGCCCGGCAGGTGCCCTTTCGAGGTCCACGGCTTGCCCATTTTCGAAAAGAACGGGGCGATACGGTCGAGCGCGTGCTCGGCCAATTTGCGGAAGGTGGTGATCTTGCCGCCGAAGACCGAAAGCAGCGGCGCCTGCCCAGCCGGTGCGTCGAGTTCGAATATGTAGTCGCGGGTGACCGCGCTCGGATTGTCGGCATTGTCGTCATAAAGCGGCCTGACGCCGGAAAACGAGTAGACGACGTCGCTTCGTGCGAGCTGGCGCTTGAAGTAGCGATTGACTGCCTTGATCAGGTAATCGATCTCGCTCGCATCGGCGGTCACGTCCTCCGGCCGCCCTTCATAGGGAATGTCGGTGGTGCCGATCAGCGCGAGGTCGTTCTGATAGGGATTGATGAAGATCACCCGCTTGTCGCTGTTTTGGACGAGATAGGCCTGCCGCCCTTCCCAGAATTTCGGCACGACGATGTGGCTGCCCTTGACCAGGCGCACGTTGCGCCTGGAATTCTGGCCGGCGACGCGGTTGATGACGTCGTTGACCCAGGGTCCGGCGGCGTTGATCAGCGCCCGTGCCCGAACTGTGGTCCTGACGCCGGTTCGACCGTCGCGCATCTCCACCGACCACAGGCCGTTTTCGCGACGGGCGGCGATGCAGGCGGTGCGGGTGAATATCCTGGCTCCGCGCTCAGCGGCGTCGAGCGCGTTGATGACGACCAGGCGAGCGTCATCGACCCAGCAGTCGGAATATTCGAAGCCGCGCTTGAAGGCGTCCTTGATCGGCGCGCCTTCTGGCGCGGTTCGCAGGTCGAGCGTGCGCGTGGCCGGCAGCCGCTTGCGGCCGCCAAGATGGTCGTAGAGGAACAGGCCGAGCCGGACCAGCCAGGCCGGCCGGTCATCGGGGCTGTGCGGCAGCACGAAGCGCATCGGCCAGATTATGTGCGGCGCGGATTCGAGCAGCACCTCGCGTTCGATCAGCGCCTCCCGCACCAAGCGGAACTCGTAATATTCGAGATAGCGCAAACCGCCATGAACGAGCTTTCCCGATCGCGAACTGGTGCCCTCGGCGAGATCGTCTTTTTCGCAAAGAATGACCGACAGGCCCCGGCCTGCCGCATCGCGCGCGATGCCGGCGCCATTGACGCCGCCGCCGATGACGAAGAGGTCGACGATTTCGGTTTCACCGCTCATCTCGCTCTATGCCCTGTCGTCAGCATGGATTGACCGGAGGCAGGCCGGCGATGAAGCGGCGCACTTCCTCCGCCGCCTGCTCGGCCGCGTAGGTCACGGTGCGTACCGACGCGCCGGCGATATGCGGCGTCAGCGTCACGTTCGGCAGCTGCAACAGCGGCCAGTCGGCAGGCACTGGCTCGACGGCGAACGTCTCCAGCATAGCACTGCCGATGTGTCCCGAGACGAGCGCCTCGTAGAGCGCATCGTAGTCGACCAGCGGTCCGCGCGCGGTATTGACGAAGATCACGCCGGGTTTCATCCGGGCGATGGCGTCCTTGCCGATCAGACCCCGCGTCTCTTCGGTGACCCGGGAATGCAGCGTGACCACGTCGGAGCGCGACAGGAGATCGTCCAGCGCAACCAGTTCGACGCCGGCATTGCGGTCCTCGGCGCTCAATTGCACATAGGGATCGCAGACCAGGATGCGGCAGCCGAAGGCGCGCAGCAGGCGAACCAGCCTGGTGCCGATATTGCCGTAACCGATGACGCCGACGGTCATTTCGTTGAGCTCGCGGCCGGTGCGGTCGGCGCGGTAGAGATCGCCGCGCCACTCGCCCTTGCGCAAGGCTTCGTGGCCGACGCGGATCAGCCGCGTCTCGGCGAGAATGGCGCCGATGGTGAACTCGGCTACGGCGCTGGCATTGCGGCCGGGCACGTTGACAACGGTAATGCCATGGGCCTTGGCGGCCGCCATGTCGATGTTGATCGGCCCGCCGCGCGACACCACAACCAGCTTGAGCGTGGGCAGGCGCTGCATCATGGCTTCGGAGAGCGGCGCAAGCTGGGTGACGAAGATTTCGGCGTCGCCGATGAAATCCACCACCTCGTCGGGATCGCCGAAATATTCCTTGACCTTATCCAGACTAAGCGCGGCATTGCCGAATTGCATTGGCTCGTCGGGCCAAGCGGTCTCAACGGTGCGGATGTCGATATTGTCGCCGCAGGCCGCTTCGATTTTCTCGCGAAACACTTCCGGAAGCATGAAGCGGTCGCCGATGATCGCAATTTTCTTGGGCATGCTCTTCTCAATTCACGTCGGTTTGCCTGGACGCGGCCATCGAACGCCAGACCGGCCGCAGCGCCTCATGCGCCAATGCGTAGGACGGAGCCATCGCCTCATAGGCAGCGGCAAGTTTCCGGTCGCTGGGTTCGGCCGCACGGAGCAAAGGTGTGACCCATTCACTGACGCAATCGTCCATCGATGCGTACTGGCCGACGCAGACCGCAGCAATCATTGCAGCGCCCGCAGCACCAGCCTCCTCGCGCTCGCTGGTGCGAATGTCGGCGCCGACCGCAGCACCCAGGATCTTGCGCAGCGCCGGGCTCCTGGCCGCTCCGCCGGTCAGGCGGATTTCCTTGGGCAGCGGCCCCATGGCGGCGTAGCAATCGCGTGCCGCGAAAGCCAGCCCCTCGAACACCGCGCGGACCATGTCGGCATAGCCGTGCCTGGACGAAATGCCGACGAAGCCTGCCCTGGCATTGGCATCGACGAATGGCCCGCGCTCGCCTGCCTCCGAGACATAGGGCTGGTAGAGCAGAGAGCCTGGCTCGGACGACGATATCCACTGGTCGACCAGCGCGATCATCTCGCCATTGGTCCGCGTGATGCCTTGCGAGGCGAGAATGCCGGAGGCGAGGCCAAGGACCCAGTCGATATTGAGCGTTGCCGCCATGTTCGACTGCATCTGCGCAAAGACGCCTGGTGCCGGCATCGTCATCGTGTAGCCGGTTGCAGCCTCGTTGAGCAGCACCTCGTCCGGCGTTTCGGCGAGCCGCATATGCATTCCGGTGGAGCCGATGATCGAGCATCCCGGCTTGCGCTCGCGATCGAACAGGCCGGCCCCAAGCGCCGTGCAGGCGACATCGACATAGGCTAGAACGACCGGTGTGCCGGCGAGCAGGCCGGTCGCATCGGCTGCTGCCGCCGACAGCGAGGTGCTTTGCCTGGTGCCATCGACGATGGGCGGCAATAGATGCCGGAGATCGGTGACGCCGAGTACCTCGAGCACATCATCTGAATAGCCGCGCGTGCGGAAGTCACCGAAGGTGAAAGTTCCCTCGGACGGGTCGGTGGCGCGGTGGCCGGTCAACTTGAAATAGAGCCAGTCCTTGCAGTGGAACGCCGTCGCTGCATTGGCAAGCATCGCGGGCATGTGGCGCTTCATGAACACGAACTGCGATCCCTGCTGGCAGGCAGCGAGCCCGCTGCCGGTCTTTTCGAAGCGCACCCGGTCCTCTGGCCGCGCGCGGATCTCCTCGACGACCGCGGCAGCGCGCGCGTCGAGCCACAGCCAGCCCTTGGCCACCGGCTCGCCATCCTTGTCGATCAGCCAGGTACCGTCGCCCTGCCCGGTCACGGCGATGGCAATGGTCCGGCTGGCGAGATCCGGCACCTTGTCGGCAAGCTCGCGCAAGGTCGTCGCGGTATCGGCCCAGGTGCGGGCCAGGTCCTGCTCGGCGCCGCCGCCCGGCAGTGTCTCGTATTTATTGGGCAGCGCGGCGACCGCGATCTGTCCGCCCGCCGTGTCGAAGGCGACGGATTTTATGACAGACGTGCCGGCATCGATGCCGATCAGCACATCCCGCATCAGGCAAGCTCCGTGCCGTGCGAAATGGCGTCACCACTCGCCTGATCGAAGACGTGGAGGTTTTTCGGATCGATGCTGATCTTGATCGGTGCACCGAGCTCCAGGCGCGTCCGGTCATGTTCGACCAGGACCAGCGAACCGCCGGCGAAATCGGCGGCGATATGGGTCTGGTCGCCGAGCCATTGATTGGCCGAAACCGTCGCCGGCACACCATCCTTCGAGCGGCGGACCGCATAGGGCCTGACGCCGATGACGACGCGCTGCCGGTTGAGCAATTCGTCGCGAACCGGGCCGCTGAACGCATCCTTGTCGTAGTCGAGCGAAAGCCCGTCGGGCAGCTTGAGACTGATCTTGCCGGCAGCCGTGCCGACATAGGCCTCGAAGACATTCATCGGCGGCTCGCCGACGAAGGTGCCGGTGAACAGGTTTGCCGGCCGCTCCTTGAGCCTGTCAGGCGTGTCGAACTGCTGCAGCACGCCGCCCTCCATGACAGCGATGCGATCGGCCAGCGCATTGGCCTCGGTCTGGTCGTGGGTGACCAGGATCGCGGTCAGGCCACGCTCCTTGATGAAATGCTTGATGCGGCCGCGCAGCACGGCGCGAAGCTGCGGCTCGAGTTGGCCCATCGGCTCGTCCAGCAGATGCAGGTCGGCCTCGCGGATCAGCGCCCGGCCGAGGCTGGCGCGCTGCTGCTGGCCGCCGGAGATCGAGCTCGGATAGCGCTCGAGAATGTCCTCGATCTCGAGCAGCTTGGCGATGTTGGCAACCTTTGTATCGACCGCACTCTTCGCCAGCCTGGCGGCCTTGAGGGCGAATGCCATGTTCTCACGCACGGTCAGAGGCGGGTAGAGCGAATAGCCCTCGAAGGCCATTGCGACGTTGCGCCTGACCGGCGGCAACGTGTGCACCTTGCGGCCCGCAACCGCGATGGTTCCGCGCGAGACCTCTTCGAAGCCTGCGATCATGCGCAATGTCGAGGTCTTGCCGCAGCCGGACGAGCCGAGCAGCGCCACGATCTCACCCTTGGCGATTTCCATCGTCAGGTTCTTGACCGCATGCACGCCGCGGTCGATCGGGCCATAGAACTTGTCGACGCCCGAAATGGTGATTGCGGTCGGGCTCATGCCGCTTCTCCACTGCGCAAATTGACGACGTTTTTCGAGCCGATGCGCTCGCCGCTTGTGCGATCGAACAAAAGGGCGCTTTTGCTGTCGACGGCAATGTGGACCTTGCCCTCGGATCGGCCCGGCGTCCCGGAAGGACGCGAGACCAGGATTTCACGGCCGCGCACGGTTCGCACCAGCGTGACGATCTTCTCGTTGAGTGGCGTCTCGGCCTCAACCGTCACCGGGATGGCGCCGGGCGTGCCTTCATCGACAAACGCCAGCGCCTCCGGCCGCAAACCGATCACGCAGTCGCGGCCGACCGCCGCCTCGTGAGCGCCGGCAAGATGGACCTGGACGTTGGACAGGCCGACATAGATGCCTTTGGCGTCCCGCGACGGCTTGACGTCCAGAAGGTTGATGGTCGGGTCGCCGAACAGCCGGGCAATCTCGACATTGGCCGGCTCGCGATAGATCTGTTCGGGCGTGCCGAGCTGTTTGACGACGCCCTGCGACATCACCGCGATGCGGTCACCGAGCGCCATTGCCTCCTTATAGTCCTGGGTGACGTAGATGACGGTCGCGCCACGATCCGCCAGCAGTCTTGGCAATTCCAGCCGCATTTCAAAGCGCAATTTGGCATCGACGTTGCGCAAGGGGTCATCGAGCAGCAGAAGCGGCGGCGAGCCGACCAGCGCGCGGGCAAGCGCGGTGCGTTGCTTCTGGCCGTTGGACAGCGCCCGCGGCTTGTGGCTGAGCACATGGCCGATTTTCAACAGCTTGGCGACGCTCTCGACGCCGGTCTTTATCGTTCCTTGCGACGAGTGCTTCGCCTGCAGCGGCGTCGCAATGTTATCGAACGCCGTCATATGCGGGAACAGCGCGAAGTTCTGGAAGGCCATGCCGACGCCGCGGAACTCGGCGTCGAGATCGGTCATGTCCTCGCCGCCGATGAGGATCTTTCCCTCGTCGGGGTCGATGACGCCGGCCACCAGCCGCAATAGCACCGTCTTGCCGGCGCCGGACGGCCCGAACAGGACCAGCGTTTCGCCGTCGGCGACGGTCAGCGACAGATTGTCGAGAACGGTCTGGCTTTTATAGCGCTTGACGATGTTTCGCAGTTCGAGGCTTGCCATCGGACTATCCTTTCACCGCGCCAAGCGACAGGCCTTCGACGAGATAGCGTTGCGCATAGAGCGCGAGCGCCAGCGTCGGCGTGATCGACAGCACGATCGCCGCCGAGATCTGGCCATACTGGATCCCCGAGGAGGTGATGAAGGCGAGCGCGCCGACCGTCACCGGCTGCTTGTCGGCCGAGGCGAGCACCAATGCAAAAACGAAATTGTTCCAGGCAAAGATGAAGGCGAGCAGACCGGCAGCGGCAATACCTGGGCCGGCGAGCGGCAGCGCAATCTTGCGGAAGGTGGCAAACCAGGAATGGCCGGCGATGCGGTAGGCGTATTCGATGTCGGCGGGAATGTCCTCGAAATAACCGCGCACGATCCACAGGATCAACGGCAGGCAGATCAGCTGATAGACCCAGATCAGCCCGATATAGGTGTTGGCCAGCCCGAGCTTCTGGAAATAGAGGGTGAGCGGCAGGAGCACCAGCAGCGCCGGCGCAAACCGGAACGACAGCAGCGTAAAGGCAATGTCCTCCGAGCCGCGGAATTTGTGCCGCGCAAAGGCGTAGGCCGCCGGAACGCCGAGCAGCAACGCGACGGCAACCGAGGTGACCGACAGGAAGACGGAATTCCACAGGTTGCGCATGAAGGCGATGTCGAGCGTGCCGGCCGCCGTCATCAGCTTGCCGGTGATCAAGGCCGTGTAGTTGGCGAGCGTCGGCTCGAAGACAAGCTGCGGCGGAATCCGCAGGATTGTCTCGTTGGTCTGGAACGACATCATCAGGATCCAGACGATCGGGAACATGAAGAAGATCACGACCAGCGCCAGGGCAATGCCGCGCAGGATGCGTTCGAGAAGCGAGGTGTGTTCCACGCCAGCCTCCTATGCCTGGCCGCGGGCGCGTTCGCGCAGCCGCAGCCAGTTCTTGATGAAAATGTTCGAGAGGAAATAGGTGATCGCCCACAGGATGATCATCAGCGCCGCCGAGCGGCCGACATTGGTCGACTGGAAGAAGTTGAGATAGGCCTCGACCTGGAACACGGTCAGCGTATCGCCTGGGCCGCCCTGCGTCATGGCGTAGATGATGTCGAACTGCTGGATGGAATCGAGCAGGCGGAACAAAGTCGCCGTCAGGATGTAGGGCGTCAGCATCGGCAGTGTGATGCGGAAGAAGACGAAGCTGCGTGGCACGCCATCGAGTGCTGCCGCCTCGAATGGCTGCGTCGGCAGACTGCGCAGGCCTGCAAGCAGCAGGATCATGATGAAAGGCGTGTAGACCCAGATGTCGACGAGCACGACGGTGAGCAGCGCCGTCGACGGCGATGAGGCCCAGCGGAAATCCTGCAGGCCGATCAGGCTGGCAAGATAGCTGAGCACGCCGAAACCGGGGTTGGTCATCAGCTTCCACATCAGCGCGGCGAGCGCCGGTGCCGTCATCAGCGGCATCAGCAGCATGATCGAGATGAAGTTGTTCAGCGTCGAGCGCTTCTGCAGCAGCATGGCGATGCCGAGACCGAGAAGCAGTTCGAGCACAACGGTGATGCCGGCGTAGAGCAGCGATATCTCCAGCGTGTTCCAGAACTTCGGGTCCGTGAAGAAGGAGATATAGTTGTCGCCCCAGTTGAACTGCCGCGCCCAGGGCTGACTTAACCGGTAGCGCTGGAACGAATAGACCACCGATGTGAAGAACGGGATCAGGATGCCGATGCAGACCAGCAGGGCCGGCAGGCTGAGGAGATAGGGCAGCACCCGCTTGCTGATCCTGAAGCCCGATGGCCTGTTTCTTTGTATTGTTGCCGCAGTCATCGGCTGCTCCGTCATCCTGTTGCTTCGCCGTCCCGGCCGCCCAAGGGAGCAAGGCGGCCGGTCGGGCGAGCAGGCGGCACCTTTCGGGACCGCGTCGCAAACGTATCACATCTCAAAGGCTGGCCCGCGGACGGGCCAGCCTTGGCCGCGGCCTAGCCGAGCCCGGCTTCCTTGAGCTGGCTGTTGATGCTCTCGGCCAGCTTGTCGAGGCCCTCGTCGACCGGCACTTCCTTGGCCACCATCTTCTGCAGCGTCGCCGCCCATTCGGTGGTGAGATCAAAGAACAGCGGCTGCGGAGTGAACTTGATGCTGGCGCCCGGCGCCGAGACGTCGAACATCTCGACATAACCCGGATAGCTCTTGTTCAGCTTGTCGCGGAACATCTGGTCGTTCCAGACCGACTGACGGACCGGATTGACGAAGTCCATCTTGGTCGCACCGAACAACGCGTGCTCGGGTCCGGATGCCCATTGCATGAAGTACCAGGTGGCGTCCTTGTCCTTCGAGAAGTTGGACATCGACAGCGACCAGATCCAGATGTTAGGCGTCGGCGCCTTGGCGGCAGGATTGGCCTTGAATGCCGAAAAGGCGAGCTTGCCGGCCATCTTGTTGTCGCCGCCATTCATGAAGTAACCAAGGATGTCGGCGTCGTAGATCATCGCCGAGGCACCTGCACCGAGATCGGTGCCGACCTGGTACCAGGTGTAGGTCGACCAGTCCTTCGGGCCGCTCTCCTGGATCATCTGGACCCACTGCTTGTGGAAAGCCTTGGATTCGGCGGTGCTCATCGCGGCCGACAGCTTGCCGTCAGCCGAGACGTTCAGGTCCTTCTGGTCGAAATTGGCGTAGGCCGACAGGAAGCCTGGGTGGATCGTTGCCCAGGAGCGCGAGCCGCGCACGCCGATGCCGTAGACGCCACCGCCGACATCCTTGGTAAGTTTCGCCGCCGTAGCGACCATCTCATCCATATTGCCGGGAACGCTGACGCCGACCTTGTCGAACATGCCCTTGTTGTAAGTGATGTTGTTCTGCTCGAAGCCCCACGGAATGCACCATTGCTTGGCGTCTTCCGAACCGAGCGCGCCGCCCGGCTGGCCGTTCCAGGCGCAGGAATTCTTGACGCCTGGCAGGAAGTCGTCCCAGGCATATTTCGGGTTGGTCTTGGCCGGATCCTTGATCCATTCGTTGAGGTCGGTGATCCAGCCGGCCGGGCCGTAGGTCCAGGTCATGTAGGCGCCGGTCATGAAGGCATCGTATTCGGGCGAGCTGGCCGACAGCGCGGCGGTAACCTTGTCGAAATAAACGTCTTCGGGGAACACGTCATAGACGACTTCCATGCCGGTCAACTTCTTGAAATTGTCGAGGTTGGCAATCATCGCATCGGCGTAAGGATGCTTGTTGAGCAACAGCTTGATGGTCTTGCCCTTGTGCGCCTGCCAGTCGAAATCAGCCGCCAGGGCGCGGGTCTGCCCGAAATTGAGCAGTGTACCGGCGGTGCTGGCGGCAAGGCCCATTGCACCGAGGCCCTTGATCAGCCCACGGCGGTCGACTTGTCCACGCAGGAATGCGTCGATGAGGTCTTTCTCTTTCTCATGCATTTCTCTTCTCCTCCACAGGGTAGTTTCGACGAAATGGTTGCCGGCTACCCGACCGGCGTCTGTTCCACGAGCGATCGCGCCGTCCGCTCGTCGGTTATCAAGCCTTTGAGATAGCGGCCCTCCAGCACTGACTTGATGGCGCGAACCTTCACCTTGCCGCCGGCGACGGCGACAATTCTGCGGTTGCTGATGTCTTCGCGCGCCAGCGCCAGCGCCCGGTCGGAAAGCGTCGTCGCAACGGCCTTTCCGGCGTCGTCAAAGAAATGCCCTAGCAGTTCGCCGACACCGCCGTTGCGGCGGATCTCCTCCATCTCGCCCTTCTCGATCATGCCGGTGGCGACAAGCGAGGCCTCACGCTCGGCGGTGCCGATGCCGGCGATGAGCAAGTCGGCGGACTTGGCGAGGTCGAAGACATCGCTGACGCCCTTCTGCCCGAGCAACACGGTTCGATCCTCGGCCGTGTTGGCGAACATCGGTACGGGCATCACATAGGCTTCCGCACCGGTCCGTTCGGCGACGCGGTGGATGACGTCATGCGGATTGGCCGAGAACTTGCGCGTCAGGCCGCCAAGTAGCGAGACGAAACGGATCCTGCCTGCCGATATACGCGGCAGATATTCCACGCAGGCGGCAAGTGTGCGGCCGTGGCCGACGCCGATCAGCGCCTCCTCGCCGCGTTCGATCTCGCGCTTGAGAAACTGCGCGCCCGCGATGCCGAGCGCCTTGAGCGGCAGGTCTTCGGCATCGAAGTCCGGAACTACCTCGCAATAGTCGAGACCGTAACGGCCGGACAACTCGTCCTCGAGTTCCACGCATTCTGAGACTTCGCCGTCGATATAGACTTTGACCAGGCCTTCCTGATTGGCCTTGGTAATCAGGCGATGCGCTTTGAGGCTGGTCAGGCCGAGCCGTTTGGCGACCTCCGACTGGGTCAGGCCGCCGGCATAGTGAAGCCAGGCGGCGCGGGCTGCCATGCCGGTCTCATCGTCGCGCAGCAGGCCGTTGCCAAAACCAACCATTTCCGCCCTTTGATATTTTTATCAGTTGCTGCAAAATTTTTCACAAGGCATCGCCCGAGTCAAGCAACCGTTGCGTTTAAATCGCTATCCGGGAGCCAGCCGGTCGGGGCCGAACAGGAGCCACGCGAACCAACCGGCAAGAAATAACACTGACCATGCGCATTTAAAACGTTTGCAATTTCGCTTGGACGTATTACAAACGTTTCAAACTTCGTTCGGGAGGAACGATGCCGGCCCGCGTTACCACCCTCAAGGAACTTGCCGCGCAGCTCGGCCTGTCGATTACCACCGTTTCGCGCGCCCTTGCCGGCCACGAGCAGATCGCCTTGAAAACGCGCCAACGTGTCACCGAGGCCGCGCGCCAGGCTGGCTATGTGCCGAACACGGCAGCCCGCACGCTGGTCTCCGGCCGCAGCGGTTTTGTCGGCATGGTGCTGCCGATCCGCGGCCCCAATCTGGTCGATTCCTTCCTCGGCGAATTCGTCACAGGGCTCGGCGAAGGGCTGGTTTCGCACGGCTCCGACCTGATCCTGGCCGCAGCGGCGCAGGGCCAGTCGGAACTTTCAGTGCTTCGCCATGTCGTCGAATCCGGACGCGCCGATGGGGTCGTCGTCACCCGCATCGCCGAGGTCGACGAGCGGCTTGCCTATCTGCGTCAACGCAATTTTCCGTTCGTCGCGCATGGCCGGCTGCTCGACGGTGACTTTGCCTATCATTGGCTCGATACCGATGGCGCGCACGCATTCGGCGAGGCCTTCGACATGCTCTACGATCTCGGACACCGCCATTTCGGCCTGGTGACGATTTCCGAGCCGATGACGTTTCGCCATCTCAGGCAGGATGGGCTCGCTGCCGCGATCGCCCGCCGAGGCGATCCGTCGGTCAGGCTCGATGTGGCGACGGCGCCGCGGTTCGATCGCGGTGCCCGCATCCAGGCAATCAATCGGCTGCTGCACGCCACCGACCGGCCGACGGCCATTGTCGCGCTGTTCGACGAGCTGGCGCTGACGGTGATGGAAGAGGCTGCCCGCGCCGGCCTTGCCGTTCCTCGCGACCTTTCGGTGATCGGCTTCGACAACATAGCCGCCTCAGCCTATGCGCCGCCTGGGCTAACCACTTTCGACGCCTCGATCCGCCAGTGCGCGCGCGAGATCGGCGAGATGCTGCTGACCGTCATCGGCAACAGGCCGGACGCGCCACTGACGCGGCTGGTCCGGCCGACACTTGTCTCGCGGGCAAGCCATGGCCCGGCACCCATAGGACGGAACTGACGCCTCAGCGGCGCACAACCAGGGAGGAACACGACGATGAATACGTTGCGGAGATTGGCAGGCGCCGTGCTGGCGCTGTCACTCGCTGCCGGTGCAGCGCAAGCCCAGCAGGTGTTGTTCTGGTCGACACAGGCGCGACCTGTGGAAGAGACGCAAAAAATGCGCGGTGAGGTGCTGAAAGGGTTTGACGGCCAGGTCGACTATCAGGTCGCCGAGGACGGGCCCTGGCTCACCCGCCTTCAGGCCGAACTGCAAGCCGGCTCCGGCACCATAGGCGTGCTCGGCGGCCTGCACGGAGACTTCTCCACCGTCGGCGCGAACCTTGTCGATCTCTCTGGCATCGATCTCGGTGGCGTCAAGGTCAACGAGACCTACAAGAAACTCGGCATGCTCGGCACCGGAGAGCAGAAGTACCTGCCATGGATGCAGGCCACCTTTCTGATGGCGGCCAACAAGCAGGCGCTGCAATATCTGCCGGCCGGCACCGATCTCAACACCATCACTTATGACCAACTGATCGAGTGGGCGAAAAACATCGCTGAAAAGACCGGTTCGCCCAAATTCGGTTTTCCGGCCGGCCCGAAAGGGCTGAAGCACCGTTTCTTCGAGGGTTTTCTCCTTCCATCGTATACCGGCTCGATGGTGACCAAGTTCCGCTCGGCGGAGGCCGAGACGGCGTGGAACAAGTTCAAGGAACTATGGCAATACACCAACCCGAACTCGACCAACTATGCCTTCATGCAGGAGCCGCTGCTGACCGGCGAAGTCTGGGTGGCATTCGACCACGTGGCGCGCCTCGCCGACGCCTTCAACCAGAAACCGGATGACTTCGTCGCCTTCCCGGCGCCGGCTGGCCCGGCAGGCCGCGGCTACATGCCAGTGGTGGCCGGCGTCGCTATCCCGAAGACCTCGCCTGACATGGACAAGGCCAAGGCGCTGGTCGCCTATATGCTGAAACCGGAAACCCAGATCGCGACGCTGAAGGCGACAAACTTCTTCCCCATCGTCGACGTCAAGCTGCCCGACGACATGCCGGCCTCGGTAAAGGCCTTCAGCCCGGTCATCGCCACCATGACCGGTGCCCCGGATGCGCTGCCGGCGCTGCTGCCGATGGGACTTGGCGGCCTCGGCGGCAAGTTCAATCAGATCTACACCGACAGCTTCGAGCGCATCGTGCTCGGCGGCGAGGATGTGCGCGGCGTACTCGACGAACAGGCAGCGGCGCTGAAGGCGATCATCGACCAGGCGAAGGCGCCATGCTGGGCGCCCGACAAGCCCTCGCAAGGCGCCTGCCCGGTCGATTAAGAATCCTCCCCGGGCGTCCGGATTTCCAGCGCGCCGGGCGCCCACCCCTTTTGAAGCTTCGAATAGAGAGCGCTCCATGCACGGCAAGGCCCTGCCCTATCTGCTGCTGATGCCGGCGACGCTGTTCCTCTGCGTCTTTTTCCTCTACCCGTTCGTGTTGATCGCCTTCGAGGCGTTCACCCGCGACGGCGGCTTTACGCTCGACAATTTCCGCACCATGGCGGGCAGCTGGAAATTCCCGGTCACTGTTCGCAACACGCTGCTGCTGAGCGCCGTCGTCGTGCCCATCCAGCTGGTCATGGCGCTGCTGATGGCAACGGTGGTGTCGCGGCTTGAAATCGGGCGCAGCACCGCGCTCTACATCTTCGCTATTCCGCTCGGCATTTCCGATCTCGCCGCCGGGCTGATATGGCTCGCCATCTTCGACCAGTCCGGCTTCCTCAACACCTTGCTCTCCAATCTCGGCGTCATCGACAGGCCGGTCATGTTCCTCGGCTACCAGAGCAAGCTGACGATCTTCATCGCCGTGGCGCTGGCCGAGATCTGGCGTGCGACCGCCATCATGATGGTCATTCTGGTCGCCGGCATGGGGCTCATCCCCCGGGAATATTACGAGGCGGCGGAGGTTTTTGGCGCCAGCCCGTGGAAGCGCTTCATCAAGATCACGCTGCCTCTGCTGCGCCCAAGCCTGCAGACGGCGATCATCCTGCGCGTCATCCTTGCCTTTGAGGTCTTTGCCGTGGTTGCAGCACTCGGCGGCACCAATCTGCCGGTGCTGATGGGCGAGACCTACAATTGGCAGTTCACGCTGCAGGACCACAATGTCGCCGCCGCCATGGCGCTTTTCATCCTCGCCATCTCGATCGGTTTCACGCTGTTCTTCCTGCGGGTGCTGCGTGTGCCGAAGGAGGCGCGGATATGAGCACCGTCGCGGAGCTTTCGATCGCCGCGCCTGAGGCCCGCAAAGCCGGCAACTGGTTGCTGGTCGCCACTGTGATCCTGCTTTGCGTCTGGGTGCTGCTGCCGATCTATCTGTTGATCGTCAACGCGCTGTCGTCGCCGGAAGAGGTGACCGCCTTTCCTAAGCGCTTCTTCCCGTCATTCGATTTCGGCAGCCTTTCTTTCTTCATCAATTTCGCCGGCGTCGCCAAGGCGCTGTGGAACTCCGTTCTCGTCGCCACGCTGACGATGCTCCTCTCGATCGGCTTCGGCGCACCCGCGGGCTACGCGCTGTCGCGCTTCGAATTCCCGGGCAAGGAAACGTTCCGTTTCCTTGTGCTGATGACCCGCGCCTTCCCGCTGCCGCTGCTGGCGCTGCCGCTGGCGGTGATGTTCATCCGCACCGGCCTCGACGACACCGCGATCGGGCTGGCGCTGGTCCACACCACGCTGGCGCTTCCGTTTGCGGTGCTGATCACCTTCTCGCTGTTCTCCGGCATTCCCGTCGAGCTGGAGGAAGCGGCCTGGACGCTCGGCTGCACGAGATTGGAGGCATTCCGAAAAATCATTCTACCGCTGGCGCTGCCGGGTATCGCGGCATCGGCGGTATTTGCCTTCACTATCTCCTGGAACGAGGTGTTTGCCGCCGCCGTGCTCACCATCGAGAACCGGACGCTGACCGCCTTCCTGCTTCAGGGCCTCGGCGAATCGCCGCTCTACCTCAAATTCGCCGGTGGCGCGGCACTGGTCATCCCGGCGCTGATCTTCATCTTCGCCGTTCGCAAATATCTGTTCGCCATGTGGGGGATCGCGAACCGATGACGCGCACAAAAGAGAACGCCGATGGCTGAGATCGCCATTAAGCAGGTCGCAAAACGTTTCGGCGGCTTCACCGCGCTGCATTCGATCGACCTGACCATCGCCGACCAGGAATTCATGGTGCTGCTTGGCGCCTCGGGTTGCGGCAAGACCACGCTGCTGAGGATCGTCGCCGGGCTGGAAACGCCAAGCCAGGGCGAGGTCTGGATCGGCGGCCGTCGCGTCGACCATCTGCCGCCGCGCGAACGCGGCATCGCCATGGTGTTTCAGAATTACGCCGTGTTTCCGCACCTGACCGTGTTCGAGAACATCGCCTTCGGCCTGCGCATGAAGAAGCTGCCGCAGCAGGAGGTCGAGGGGCGCGTCAACCGCACCGCGGAGCTCATGCATATCGAGCAGCTTTTGAAGCGCTATTCGGGCCAGCTTTCGGGCGGTCAGCGCCAGCGCGTGGCAGTCGCTCGGGCACTTGCGATGGAGCCTGACGTGATCCTGATGGACGAGCCGCTGTCGAACCTCGACGCGCTGCTGCGGCTCGAAATGCGCGCCGAGCTCAAGGGCGTGCTCGCTGCGTCCAAGACCACCACCATCTACGTTACCCATGACCAGGTCGAGGCGATGAGCCTCGCCGATCGCATCGCCGTCATGCACGAGGGCCGTATCGTCCAGGCCGCCTCGCCGGTAGAGGTCTACCGCAATCCGGCGGCCCGCTTCGTCGGCTCTTTCATTGGCAACCCGCCGATGAATTTCATCCCGGCGACGAAGGCGGCAGACGGCAGCTGGACCGTCGCCGGGCTGACGCTGCCTGGCCCGAAATCGGACAAGCAGACGATAGAATTCGCCATTCGCCCCGAGGATGTCGACGCCGGCACCGAAGGACTGCACGCCACCGTGCGCGTTGTCGAGCCGCTCGGACCGCACACGCTGGTCACCTGCGATGTCGAGGGCGGCCTGTTCCGCGCCATCCTCGAATCGAATGTCACGGTCGCTGTCGGCGATCACCTGCGACTCTTGCCCAAACCCGACCGCATCCGCTGGTTCGATCCCGAAACCACCAACGCCCTTTGATCCCCCCTTCGATTCTGAAAGTACGAACGCCCCGATGATATCTCTTGCTGTCGACGAAACCATCGCCCGCGCCGTCGAGGTGCTCAGGGAAAACGACCAAGGCACCTATACCATACCGACCAAGGGCCTCTACCCGTTTCAGTGGAACTGGGATTCCTGCCTGACCGCGCTCGGCCTTGCCCACTATGACGAGGCGCGCGCCTGGACCGAGATCGACACGCTGTTCGCCCACCAGTGGCCAGACGGCATGGTGCCGCACATCGTCTTTCATGTCTGGAGCGACGGCTATTTCCCCGGGCCGGAGGTCTGGCGAACGGACCGCCCGACCGCCACCTCGGGCATCACCCAGCCGGCGGTCGCCGGCTTTGCCGTGCGCCGCCTGTTCGACCGGGCAAAGGACAAGAAACTGGCGGCCGGGCGCGCCCGCGCGCTGCTGCCGAAGATCGACGCCTGGCACCGCTGGTTCTACGAAAACCGCGATCCAAGGGGCGAGGGGCTGGTCGCCATTATCCATCCATGGGAGTCCGGCCGCGACAATTCCATCGACTGGGACGACGCCTTCGAGCGCGTGCCGACCGAAGGCGTCGAGGCCTACACGCGCCGCGACACCTTGCACGCCGACCCGGCGCATCGTCCAACCAAGGCACAGTATGACCGCTATGTCTGGCTGCTGCAGCATTTCCGCGGGCTTGGCTGGGACAACGCCCGGCTGCACGATGCCTCGCCATTCCAGGTCGTCGATCCCGGCTTCAACGCCATCCTGATCCGTTCCGCCGCCGACCTTGCCGATCTCGCCGAGACACTTGGCGAAACCGAAATCGCCAAGGCCAACCGCGCCCGTACCGAAAAGGGGCTTTCGGCAATGGAACGGCTGTGGAGCGACACGCATGGCCAGTACATTTGTTTCGATCGAGTGGCCGGAAAGCACGTTGACAGCGCGTCGGTTGGCGGCATTCTGTCGGTGTTTTCGGCCATCCCGGATAGCCGGGCAGCGACCATCGCTGCAACGATCGAGCGCATCGCCGGCAAAGCGCGTTACATCGTCCCCTCGCACGATCCTGGCGATGCGCGCTTCGACTCCAAGCGCTACTGGCGCGGCCCGGTCTGGCTGGTGGTCAACTACATGATCGCCGGCGGCCTTGCCGCCGCCGGCCACAGCCAAATCGCACAACGGATCACCCAGTCCAGTCTCGACCTGATCGCCGAGAGCGGTTTTGCCGAATATTACGATCCCCTCAGCGGCGAGCCGCTCGGCGGCAGCCGCTTCACCTGGACCGCAGCGATGGTGATCGAGTTCCTGAAAGGCAGAGCCTGAACGCTTCCACCTAGGCCGCCGGCTATCAAAGCCCGTTCTGTCTGCCGAATAACGGTCGATACTATTTGCGTCCGAGGCATGTCCTGGCCCATCAAAACAGAGCCAAGGCGTGCCGATCTTCACCACACCAGAGCTATAATAATTCTTCACAAACCGCTACCTATACTGCGTCGGGGCGGGGAGAAGCGCGGCTTGGAATTCGATCTGAAAACCATTGAGGCGCTTGCTCCCGATCAGGCGTCGCTGAGCGCCGCCTCCAAGCTCACCAAACGAACGAACTGGCCGCGGCTAGAAAAGCATGAGCAGCAGGCGCTCATCTGGGGCGAATGCCAGGGCTCCGGCTCCAATCCTTATCGCGTGGTGGTCGACACGGGTGATCACGGCTACAAATGCACCTGTCCCTCGCGCAAATTCCCATGCAAGCATACGCTGGCCCTGATGTGGATTGCCGCCACCGCGCCAGCCAGTTTTGCCGCTGCCAATACCACGCCGGAATGGGTGAATGACTGGCTTGGCCGACGCAGGAAGACAACGCCACAGCCGGCGCAACCGGTACCCGGCGCGGAAGCCAAGCGCATTGGCGAAGCCGCACAAGCCGACGAGAGCACCGCCGTTGAAGACATCGCGGCGCTGGAGCGTCGCGAGGCGGCGCAGCGCAAGCGGGCGGAAAGCACACGAGAAGCAGTGTCGGCTGGGCTCGATGAGCTTGATCAGTGGATTGCCGACCAGTTACGGCTCGGTCTATCCGGGTTTGTCGACGCCAGCAGCGACCGTTGCCGGCGGATTGCTGCGCGGCTGGTCGATATGAAGGCGGCCGCGCTCGCCGGCCGTATCGACGAGATTCCATCGCGGCTGATGGCGCTGCGCAGCGAGGAACGGTCTGATGCCGCAATCCGCGAACTCGGCAAGCTCGTGCTGCTGGCCAAGGCGTGGCGGGCGGCGCCCGACGACCCCGAGCTGAAGCGCCTCGTATCAACGTCTGAACCCCGAGAACAGGTTCTCAGCAGTCCGAATGCAAGACAGGTTGAAAGCCTCTGGGAAGTTCTCGGCGAGAAGATCGAGAGCCGCCGCGATGGTCTGGTCAGCCATTCGACCTGGCTGCTCGATTTGAACAGCGCCAACCCGCAATTTGCCGTGCTGCTCGACTTTTTCCCGGCTTCGGCCGGACGCCGGTCCAACGCTTTCGCACCAGGCGACCGTTTCAATGCTCGACTGGTGTTTTATCCATCACGTATGCCGCTCCGCGCTCTGGTGGCGGAGCGCATGGGGGAAGTTGCGCCCGGCGCTTGGCCCGATTTTGCTTTTGGCACCGCGAAGGATCCGCTCGCCACGCATGCTTCCCATCAGGACGCCGCGCCCTGGATCGCCGATTGGCCCCTCATGTTGGCGCCCGGCGCTATCCTGCTCGACGATCGGGGTACGGCATGGTGGCAGGCGGAGGATGAACCGCAGGGGATCGCCTTGCCGATCGCCGGCGCGGTAGATCAAACCTTGCTCGGCCTCGACCTTGCGGCCACGGCAGCGCTCTGGAACGGCGCCCGGCTTGAGCTTCTGGCGGCGCAAAGCGAGTTCGGGAGGCTTGATCTGGCGTGAACGAACGCGAGCAAACAGGCCTGGCGGCAATGCGCGATTGCTGGATCACCGGCGGTGCTACGTTCGATCTGGCTCCGGCAGAATGGAAGGCAATCGCCGGCGGTGCAAGTTCCGACGAACAGGAGCGCCGGCTCCTGGCAATCACAGCACAAGCGCTCGACGTCGCGCTGCGGCCGGCCGCGCCGACGACACTCAAGCGTCGTCTGCCGCTGCCCAGACTTGCCCTGCCCATTCTGCCGGCACGATTTCGGCCGTTGTTGAGAGCCGCTCTGAAGCACGCCGCCGACGCGAGGCGAAAGACACGCGTGGCGGCGCTCGTCGCCAGCCGCGGCTTTGTGCTCCATCCCATGGATTGGATGCCCTCGGATCAGAACTGTCCTGACGTCTACGCGCCATGGGTAGACTGGCAAGCAAGCATGGACGGGGAAAGGCTCGCCCCACAAGAGAAACTGACTGCGGAAAACTGGGATGAGTTCTATCCCGCAGCGCGACGCTTGGCCCTTGCCGATATGCGCCGTACCGACCCGACATCGGCTCGAACGTTGATCGAAGCCAAGGCGTCTGGCGAACCGGCGGAAGTCAGGCTTGCGCTCATCGAGCTTATGCGCTTCGTCCTGAGTGCCGAGGACGCGCCTTTCCTGAAAAGCCTTTCCGCCGACAGGTCCGGCAAGGTGCGTGAACTGGCTGGCCGGCTGCTGGCAAGATTAGGAGAGCACGTTCGCCCGAGCGACGGTGGACCGGACGATCCCGTAGCCGAGCTCGCCGCCTTTATCACTGAAGGCAGATCGGGCTTAATCCGCCGCCGGACCATCTACACTCCGGCAAAACTAAAATCCCAAGCGCAGGAGCAACGCCGCGCCGAACTGTTCGAGATATGCAACCTCGTCGACCTTACCGAACGGTTCAACACTACGGAAGCCGAATTCATAGGAGGCTGGCAATTCGGCGCCGACAATAAAGCCGACATCCTGATCGCACGAATGGTCGCCACCACAGGGAGCGAAGCCGCCCTTACGCAGATGGCGGATACGCTTATCGCCGAAGGCGGCAAACCGGCGCTGTTCGTGCTTCACCTCATGCCACGCCTGGACAGCCGCAGAAAGCGTGTCCTCATCAGGCTGATCCTCAAGGAGACGACTTATCTTGGCATGATCACCCTGGCGGAAGGCATCGATGCCGACTGGCTGGAATGGGACGACCTGACGAATGGACAGGCGCTCGCCGCACTGCGTTCCGCCGCCGGCGGAAAAGACGACGCCGCGCGGCGGGGTCTCGACGATGTACTGGAGACGATCGGCTTCCTTGCCACCGCGACCACGGCAGCGAAATTGATCGACGACATGGTCGCGGCGGGCGTGCCGCCCGCGGCTCCTTCACTCGGGCTTCTGCGTCTCAACGCATCACTGGCGGGGCCTGGAACCAACACATGACCAATCCGGAGAACAGCAAAATGAACGCAGCCATCCGCCTCCCGGTCGAGCAGGCCTACGCTTCGGAATTGCAGGCGCTGGCGCGCGATGACGACCGGCAGAGGCCTGCCGGCTGGAGCCTCTCGCCACAGGCTGTGCTGACCTATCTTCTGGGCGGGAAGGCCGGTGACGGCACCCCGGTAACGCCAAAATACGTCGGTCGCCGCCGGTTGATGGAGACCGCGGTAGCGACGCTCGCCACCGACCGCGCACTGTTGCTGCTCGGCGTTCCCGGAACCGCCAAGTCCTGGGTATCGGAACATCTTGCCGCCGCCATCATGGGCGACTCGACGCTGATCGTGCAGTGCACGGCCGGCAGCGACGAGAACCAGATCCGCTATGGCTGGAACTATGCGCAGCTACTGGCAAAGGGCCCGAGCCAGGAAGCGTTGGTGCCGACGCCGCTCTACCGAGCCATGCAGAACGGCAAGCTCTGCCGGCTGGAGGAACTGACCCGTATGGGCTCGGACGTGCAGGACACGCTAATCACCGTGCTTTCCGAAAAGATGATGCCGATCCCGGAATTGAACACCTCGATCTACGCCCAGCGCGGCTTCAACATTATCGCCACGGCAAACAACCGCGACAAAGGTGTCAACGAGCTCTCCTCGGCGCTCAAGCGTCGCTTCAATGTCGTGGTGCTGCCATTGCCGGAGGACATGGCCGAAGAGGTGGCGATCGTCTCCAAACGGGTCGACGAGATGGCTGGCGGGCTCGACCTGCCGGTGCCGAAAAACGTCGGCGAGGAGATCGCCCGGGTATTGACCATCTTCCGCGAATTGCGCTCCGGCGCGACTGCCGACGGCAAGGTGACGCTGAAGACGCCTTCTGGCTCGCTGTCGACCGCAGAAGCGATCGCCACGATGGTTGGCGGGCTCAGCCAGGCGGCGTGGTTCGACAGTGGCAAGCTCGGCGCCGAAGGCCTCGCCGCCAGCCTTGTCGGCGCGATCGTGAAGGATCCGGTGCAGGACAAGGTGGTACTGGAGGAATATCTGGAAACGGTGCTCAAGAAGCGGCCCGACTATGCCGGATATTACGCGGCGCTGAACGCAGCGATCTGACGCCATGGGCCACGGCGACATTGCCTATTTCGGGATACGCCATCACGGGCCGGGTTCCGCCGACAGCCTGGTGCAGGCACTGCAGGATTTGAACCCGGTCGCCGTGCTGATCGAGGGGCCGATCGACGCCTCTGAGCTTCTGCCCATGCTGGCCCGCCCCGAAATGCAGCCGCCGGTGGCGCTCCTTTGCTATCCGGAGGAGGATCCGGCTTCGACAAGCTTCTGGCCTTTCGCCGAATTCTCGCCCGAATACCAGGCGGCGCTTTGGGCTGTGGGCAACAAGGCGACGTTGCAGTTTATCGACCTGCCGTCATCGGCACGATTCACCACTGCTGCGATCGGTGGCGCGGAGGACGCCGATGCGACCGAAGCTATCCAAGCCCCCGAGAATGGTGACGCGGCTCCGCTACCGCGTGATCCGATAGCCATGCTGGCGCACGCCGCCGGTTATGAGGACGGCGAAAGCTGGTGGTCGGACATCATTGAACAGAACCCGAAACCCGGCCCCATATTTGCCGCCATCGCCGATGCGATGACGACACTGCGGGACGGCGAGGGTCCGATCGCTGAGTTCGAAGCCAAACGCGAGGCGCATATGCGGCTCGAAATCGCCGCGGCGCGCAAGGCGTTCGATGGGCCGATCGCCGTCGTCTGCGGGGCATGGCATGTGCCAGCTTTACAGGCCACCCACACACAGAAAAACGATCAGGCGCTGATCAAGGGAATTGTGCGGCGCAAGAGCACAATGACATGGGCGCCGTGGACGGGACCGCGTCTGGCGCTGGGATACGGCTATGGCGCGGGCGTCGTCGCACCCGGCTGGTGCAAGCATCTTTGGCGCACGCGCGGCCGTCACGATGCGGCAACCCTGTGGCTTGCAATGATCGCCGCCGTGCTGCGGGCGAAGGGCCACCTGATCTCGACCGCTTCGTTGATCGAAGCTGAGCGGCTCGCCCGGACCCTCGCCGCAATTCGCGAACGACCGAAACCCGGGTTTGAGGAATTGCGCGACGCCGCGATTGCCGCCCTCTTCAACGGCGAAGCGTTGCTGTGGGGACTGGTCGAGGCCGAGCTGCTTCTTGGTTCGGACGTCGGCGAAATTCCGCCCGACACACCGCTGGCGCCGCTGATCGAAGATCTCCAGCGCAACCAGAAGGCGGCGCGGCTGAAGCCTGAGGCGCTGGAACGGGAACTGTCGGTCGACCTGCGAAGCGAAAGCGGGCTGTTCCGCTCGACATTGCTGCATCGGCTGAACGTGCTCGGTGTGCATTGGGGCAGACTGACCGATGCCGGTCGCAGCCGTGGCACCTTCCGCGAGCGGTGGACGCTGGTCTGGGAACCAGAATATGCCGTTCGTCTGGTCGAGAACCTGATTTACGGGCCGACCATCGAAAAGGCTGCCAATGGCCGCCTGATCCAGATGATCGAAACGGCGGCGACGCTCGATACGCTTGCGGCACTGGTCCAGAGCGCCATCACGGCAAACTTGTCGGCAGCATCTACTGCCGGCCCACGGCGTTGGAGGTACGCGCGGCGCGCAGCAGTGAATGCCTGGATATCCTGGCGTCGGTGCCGCCGCTCGCCGACATTGTCCGCTATGGCGAGGCCCGCAAAACGCAGACGGACCGGCTGTCCGGCCTCATGGAGCGGCTGATCGTCGAAGGTGCGATCGCGCTTCCCTATGCTGCGCGCGATCTGGATGAGCAGGCCGCCGCGATACTGGTTGGTGCGATGCGCAAGGCCGATGAGGCGATCAGGCTGGTCGAACCCGGCCAAGACGTGCTGGACGGATGGCGCAACGGGCTGGCTGCCGTGCTGGACGCGTCACGGTCGACGGCGCTGCTGGCCGGGTGCGCCGCACACCTGCTCTACGACGCCGGTCGCCTGTCCGCCGAAGCCGCTGCCGGGCTGCTCGGGCGACGCCTGTCACCGGGGACGCCTGTCACTGACGCGGCCGGGTTCTTCGAAGGCTTCTTCAGCACAGCCGGTCAACGGCTGATTTATGACGAGGGTCTGCGCGGTGCGGTCGATGGGTGGCTCAGATCCCTGGACGAAGATGCTTTCATCGCGCATCTACCGCTGCTGCGCCGTGTCTTTTCCAATCTGGACAGCATGGAACGCCGGCGGCTGATCGAAGCGGTCCTCGGCGGCGCGGCGCGCTTGCCGGCTGGCGTGACGCCGACGCCGGATGGCGGCGACGCATGGCGTCGACACCTGGGGCTGCTTGGACCATTGCTCAACGGAGAAACCGGCAATGGATGACGAGGCCGAAATGAACGAACCGGGCCCGCTCACTGCCGATGGCGGAAGGGAGCGCCGCTGGCGACTGGCGATCGGCGCCGATGACGAGGCGTCGCCGGCACTTTCCAGCGACGACAAACGGCTTTCGGCGGCGCTCGACGCGCTCTATGGCGACGGTACCAACTCCGGGGCCAGCGACCCCCGCAAGCGGCGTGGCGGCCTTGGCCGGTCAGCGCCGCGCGTTGCACAATGGATGGGCGACATTCGCTCCTTCTTTCCGGCGCAGGTCGTCCAGATCGTCCAGAAGGACGCCTTCGAACGGCTGGACCTGAAGCAGATGCTGATGGAACCGGAATTCCTCAAGGCGATCGAGGCGGACGTCAATCTCGTCGCCGACCTGATTTCGCTGCGATCGGTCATGCCGGCCAAGACTAAGGACATTGCCCGTACGATCATTGCCGATATCGTCGGCAAGCTCATGCAGAAGCTGGAACAGAAGACCGCCGAGGCTATACGCGGCGCGCTCGATCGATCGAGACGAACCAACCGCCCGCGTGCGCGCGATATCGACTGGCAGCGCACTATTTCGGCGAACCTTCGCCACTATCAACCCGAGCATAAGACCATCGTGCCGGAGAAACTGGTCGGCTTCATGCGCAAGCAGCGCCGGCTTGTCGATCTGGATGAAGTCGTTCTCTGTGTCGACCAGTCCGGCTCGATGGCAAGCTCGGTTGTCTATGCCTCGATTTTCGCGGCGGTGATGGCCTCGCTGCCGGTTGTGCGCACCAAGCTTGTCTGCTTCGATACGGCGGTTATCGACCTGACCGACGAGCTCAGCGATCCGGTCGAGGTGCTGTTCGGCGTGCAACTTGGCGGCGGCACGGACATCAATCAGGCGGTCGCCTATTGCGCCGACCGTATCGAACGGCCAACCAAGTCGCATCTGGTGCTGATCACCGATCTCTATGAAGGGGGTAAATGGCCAGGACCTGCTGCGGCGACTGGCAGCGTTGGTTCGATCCGGTGTAAATGTTGTCGTGCTTCTGGCGCTGACCGATCAAGGCCGGCCCGGCTACGATCCGACAATGGCAGGCTCGGTAGCAGCCCTTGGTATTCCCGTCTTCGCCTGCACGCCGGATCTGTTTCCGGACATGATGGCTGCGGCCTTACGCCGCGACGATATCGGAGCATGGGCGGCAGGCGCCGACATCAAGGTGGTCCGCGCCGAAACGCAGGCGTCGAGCCCGTCACCAACTGCCATATAGGTTTGACAAACAGCAGCCCGTGCCTATCGTCGGCGTATTACAGGAGCGGCGCATGACAATAGCAACCGGCTGCGGTTTTGGCGGGTTTTCCGCATGCGTTCTTTGCAGCGAAAATCATCTCCGGACGCGCTCACAATCCTCACCTATCACTGCTCGCGTCGCATCACTGTGTGCGCGCCAATCGCATCCGTGAGCGCTCTGTCCCCGCTGACCGCCGAGCTTCTGTCGCGACTTGAGGGTCGGCTGGATCGGTCGGCGATCGTCTCGGCCGATGAGGCCGGGCCGCGTTACAGGGAAGACCCCGACGGCAAGACCGGTGCGCGGCCGGAGGTCGTGCTGCGACCGCGCACTGCCGGCGAGGTGTCGGACATACTGCGCCTGTGCAATGAAATCGGGCAGAGGCTTGTGATCCAAGGTGGCCGGACCGGGCTCGCCGGCGGCGCTCGCGTCCAACCCGGCGAAGCTGTGCTGTCGCTGGAGCGCATGACTTCCGTTGAAGCCCTCGACCGCGAGGCGGCGACCATCATCGCCGAGGCCGGCGCGCCGCTGCAAACGGTGCAGGACGCCGCCGATGAGGCCGGCTTGCTGTTCGGCGTCGACATCGGAGCGCGCGGATCGGCCACCGTCGGCGGCAATGTCGCCACCAATGCCGGCGGCATCCGCGTGCTGCGCTACGGCATGTACCGGGCGCAGGTGCTTGGGCTGGAAGCAGTGCTTGCCGACGGCAGTATCCTGACCTCGCTCAAGGGTTTGGCGAAGGACAACTCCGGCTACGATCTCAGCCAATTGTTCATCGGCAGCGAGGGCACGCTCGGCGTGGTCACGCGCGCATCCCTGCGGCTGCATCCGAAGCCGGCCACCGAGATCAACGCCTTCTGCGCGCTTGCTTCGCTGGACGCAGCGATCACGCTGCTTGCGCTGCTCAAGCGAAAGCTCGGGCCCTTGCTGTCGGCCTATGAGGTGAATTTCGCACCGCTCTATGGCGCCATGATCGCCGGCATGGAGGCGCCGGCGCCGCTACCCGCCGGCTCGCCCGTCTATGTGCTTGCCGAGATACAGGGCAGCGAGCCCGACCGCGACGGCGAACGTTTTGCCGCGGTGCTGATGCAGGCGGTTGAAGATGGCGTGATCGACGACGTGGTCGTCTCGCAATCGCCGCGCGAATTCCGGGCGCTCTGGGCGGTGCGCGAGGAGGCCAACCGTTTCCTGTTTTCGATGGCAGGCCTGATTGGCGTCGATATCAGCATCCCGCTGGCGAAAATGGCGACTTTCCTGCGCGAAACAGAAGCCGCAATCAAGTCCATTGACCGCGGCGCCGACATCTACGTCTTCGGCCATCTCGGCGATGGCAATCTGCATTATCAGGTCCGCACCGCGGATCCGGCGGCCGTATACGGCATCGTGTACGGCGGTGTTGCCGCGGCTGGCGGCGGCGTCTCGGCCGAGCATGGCATCGGCCTCGACAAGAAGGAATGGCTGCACCTTGTGCGCAGCGACGCCGAGATCGCGGCCATGCGGGGCCTGAAAGCAGCCTTCGACCCGAACACCATCCTCAATGCCGGGCGCATATTCGACCTCGCACCGGGCTGAAATCGAAGGCAGGTAGCGCTGGCCGGGTGCTGCCCCTATCTGGTCGCGCCCTTCAATTCCGCATGCGCAACCGCGACGCGGGCAGCAAGCGCGGCGTTGTTGCGGACCAGCGCGATGTTGGCCTTCAGGCTGCGGCCTTGCGAAAGCTCGTTGATGCGTGCGAGCAGAAACGGCGTTAGTTCCTTGCGCCCGATGCCGCGCTTCTCGGCCTCAGCCACGGCCGCTGCGATCGTGCCGTCGATGAACGCCGGATCGAGCGCGTCCGCTTCGGGGATAGGGTTGGCGACGAGAATGCCGGTGCCGGATTCCATCTCGTCATGCAGCAGCATGGCTCGCGCGATCTCGTCGGGCGTGTCGAGGCGATGATCGGCCCTGAGCCCGCTGGAGCGGGTGTAGAAAGCCGGAAAATCATCGCTCCCATAGGCGATCACCGGCACGCGCTGAGTTTCCAGACATTCCAGCGTCTTCGCAATATCGAGGATCGACTTAACCCCGGCGCAGACGACGGTGGTGCCGGTTTGGCCGAGTTCGGTTAGGTCGGCGGAGATATCGAAAGTGGCTTCGGCGCCGCGATGCACGCCGCCGACGCCGCCGGTTGCAAAAATGCCGATCCCGGCCAAAGCGGCGATCCGCATCGTCGCCGAGACGGTGGTTCCGGCCGAGCCGCCGCGCACCATGATGGCGGCGAGATCGCGCCCGGAAGCCTTGACCACGCCCTTTGCCACTGCCAGCTCTTCCAGTTCACGGTCGTCGAGGCCAACCTTGATCTTGCCGGCGACCACTGCGATCGTGGCGGGCACCGCGCCGTTTTCACGCACCACGGTCTCGACACCACGGGCCGTTTCCAGATTGGCCGGATATGGCATGCCGTGGGTGATGATCGTCGATTCCAATGCCACCACGGCGCGGCCTTCATCAAGCGCGGTAGCGACTTCGTCGTTCAAGTGGACAAGGGAAGGTTTCATATCATCTCGCTTTCAGGCAGGAATGCGGTACATGCCGGCGGCAAGGAACCGCGGCGACAGATCGGGGTGGACGCTGGATTCGCTCTCGGTGGTCAGTGTGGCAAGCAGCGCGCCGGTGCGCACGGCATGAGCGACCGGCTCACCCGAAAGCACCTTGTACAGAGTGCCGGCGATCATCGCGTCACCGGCGCCGGTGATATCGACGGGCTGCGCCGGGACGGAGTGCATGGTCGTCACACCGCTCTCGGTCGCAACGGCAAATCCATGCGCGCCCACGGTCACGATCGCTTCGGCAGCGCCGGTCGCGCGCAGCGCTGCTGCTGCTTCCTCCGGCGTCAGCCGCTTGTCGGCATCCGTCATGCCGAGCATCGTATTGGCCTCGTCATGATTGGTGAACAGAAGATCGATGCCGGTCAGGTCCTTCGGCAGGCGCGCTGATTTCGGCGCCGATACCGTGTCGACTGCGAGCTTGAAGCGCGCGCCCTGCTTGCGCGACATCAGTGCTGCGATAGTCGCGGCCGGCAGATTGCAGTCGATGAACACCCATGTCGCCGAAGCCAGATGCGGCCAGAAGCGGTCGAGATAGGACGACGAAAACAGATCGAAGATCTCCATGTCGGCAATGCCGAGCACGAGGTCGTTGTTGCGGTCGAGGATGGCCGCGTATTCCGCCGTCGGCCGCTCCGTGGTGGTGATGACCTGGCTGACATCGGCGCCAAGATCGCGCAGGTGCCGCACCAGCGAGCGGCCGGTTTCATCGTCGCCGACGATCGAGACGAAGCTTATGTCGACGCCGAGGCGGGCAAGGTTTTCGGCGACGTTGCGGGCGACCCCGCCGAAGCTGCGATAGCCGTCGACTGGGTTCGACGTCTCGAAAATCAGATCCTTCCTGGCGTGGTATTTGCGGTCGAGCACCGCGCCGCCGACGCAGACAATGCGCTTGGACGTCGGCAAGACATAACCACGGCCGAGAATGTAGCCCTTGTTGACGAGTTGCACGATGTGGGCCGCGACCGTCGAGCGGGCGATGCCGAGCGCGGTTGCTATGTCCTGCTGGCCGGCAAACGGGTTCGCCGCAATGAGGTCGAGAACCGCTTGTTCCTGTGCTCCAAGGTCGTCCATTTGTCTTATCCGGCCCGTCAAATTCGAGGCTGAACGCTGTCGCAACAACAGATGACATTGTCAACATTTGTTTCGACCGAGTGTCGGCTACGGCACCAGCACCAATGCGCCCGTCGTTCGCCTGGCTTCGAGGTCGCGGTGAGCGTCGCCGGCATCGAATAGGCTGTAGCGCTTGGGGGGTTCAATCCTGACGACACCCTGTCGTAGCGCGGCAAAAAACCGCTCGACGTGCGGGGCCAGTCTTTCGGGCGTGTCGGTGTAATGCGCGTAGTTGGGACGCGATATGGTAATCGACTTCGATGCAAAGCGGCCGATGTCCCAATTGCCGATCGGCCCTGACGCCTGACCGAAACTGACGAGGTGACCGCGAATGCGAAGCGCCGCCAGCGAGCCGCCGAACGTATCATTGCCGACCGCATCGTAGACGACATCGGCGCCGACGCCTCCCGTCAGCCGCATGACGGCTTCAGTGAAATTCTCGCGCGAATAGACAATGACATGATGCGCCCCGAGGCGTTCGACAATGCGCGCCTTGTCGTCGCTCGACACCGTTGCAATGACCGTTGCGCCGAGATGGCGTGCCCATTGCACCAAAAGCTGGCCGATGCCGCCGGCGCCGGCATGGACGAGAACGACGGAGCCCGGCCGAACCGCGTGCACGTCGTGCAGCAAAAAACTCGCACTGACGCCCTTGAGCAGCCCCGCGGCCGCAATCTCGTCGGGAATATCGTCGGACAGGCGAACCAGCAGATCGGGCGCCATGTTGCGCCGCTCGGTATAAGCGCCGACCGGCGGGCAGGCATAGGCGATGCGGTCGCCGACCGAGAAACCGGCAATCTCCGAACCGACCGCTTCGACGACGCCGGCCGCCTCCATGCCTGGCACGCCCGGTGGCTGCAGAAGGTCGAAATAGCCGGTGCGGCAATAGACGTCGATGAAGTTGACGCCGATCACCGTATGGCGGATCCGCACCTCGTTCGGCACCGGCTGCGGCAAGCCGATCTCCTTCAGTTGCAGCACCTCCGGACCGCCATAGCGCTCGACCACAATAGCCCTGGTTGTGGCTGACTGGCCGAACGATGTTGTTGGGGAAGAGACCGGCGAAGCGATCAACGGCGGGGCTGACGGAGGTGCCGGAGGCGTTCTTGCCTGGGCAGGAGGCGCAATCCTTCCTCGTAAAAGGCTGCGGATCGCCGCGAAACCGGCCTGATAGATGCCCTCGGTGATGAGCTTGACCAGTTCGTCGCGGCGGTGCGCGGGGGGATAGAACTCGGAGCGCCACTCCCAGAACGTAGCATTGCCGTCGGTCACCGGTTTCAGCCGGATCGATGCGACATAACCCATCAGTGGCAGCGGTGCTTCGAGCAGGCAATAGGCGAGCCGAAAGTCCTTATCGGACAGCGCCAGCAGCTGTTCGCGCAACTCGCCGCCATCGGCCAGGCGGAAATGACGAACCGAGCCGACCGCATCGACCGGATCGCCGCCCTCGATCTCGCTGAACGAGATCGCCGGGTGCCAGCGCTCATGGCTGTTGAAATCGCGCAGGATCGACCAGACATCATCGATAGGCGCATCGATGATCGTGCTCTGGCGGACCTGAACCATCGCGGGAATGTCAGCGCCCGAAGCGCTGCTTGAGTGCGCTCAACGCCGCCTGGAAGACGCCGGTGCCGATCTGATGCATAAGCGCTGCTTCGCGCTCAGGCGCACAGTCGAACTCCGCCTGCCATTCGGCCAGAGTGAGATTTCCGTCGGTGACCGGCGTCAGCGACAGCGTGGCGATATAATTCTCCACCGCCATCGGGCTTTCCAGGATCGCATAGCTGCAGGACAGGTCGTAGTCGGATAACGCCAGCAATCTTTCGCGGATCCGCCCACCATCCCTGTGCACGAAATTGCGGATGCAGCCGATCTGGTCGGCTGGTGCGTTCTGTTCGATTCGACTCTCGGCGACGAACGGCGCCCAGGCCGGAAGGCCGTTGAAATCGCGCACGATTTTCCAGACTTCCGCCGCCGGCGCGGGAATGACCGAGGACACATAGACCTTGCTCATGCCCCACCGCCCGCGTGGAACAACTCATTCGCACAACGCACCACCCACCGGACCCGGTCAGCGGTCGCGGTCGTCATCGTCGTCCTTGCTGACTTTGCCTTTGCCTTTTTTATCGCGCGTCAGGCTCGATATGTCCTTGGCATCGCGCAGCACGTCGGTCATGCGGCCGAGCGAGCCGCCCTCGATGCCGATCTCCTTCATCAGATTATCGATCATCGGCGCCTGGACCCGGTAGCGCAGCGCCGAATCGATCACCTCGTCGGTGACGTTGCGGTTGCCGCCCTGGCCGCCATTGATGCCGTCGACATGCAGGATCTTGATGCCGTCGATCTTCTCCATCGGCTTGACGCTTTCGCGGATGATGCCTTCCATGTGGTCGAGCAACTTGCCGCGCAGGCGGCCGGCGCGCGCTTCATTGGAGAGCAAATTGTCGGCCTCGTTGAGCTGGCGATGGCCGGCGGCATCGACCTCATAGCGCTGGGCAGCGGCAAGGGCGTGGATCTTCTCCGCCTCGGCCGCGGCAACAGCGGCGATCTTCTGCGCTTCGGCCAGGCTCTTGGCAGCCTTCATCTCGGCATCTGCCGCGGCCGTAATGCGCAAGGCCTCGCGCTCGGCCTCGCGGGCCGCACCGATCAGATCGGTCAGCTTGCGGCGCTCGGCGATCTCGCGCTCACGCGCCGTGAAGGCCTGCTCCTCAGCCTGGATGGCCTTGGCCCGCACCGCCTCGGAAGCCGCGACGGCCGAGGAACGCTCCTGCGTCTTCTTGGCGATGTCGATGGCCTTCTGGATTTCGGCGATCTCGATCTTCTGGTCGCGCTCGACGCCAAGCTGGCGGATGTCGCGATCCTTGATCAGCCGGGCCTCCTCGATGCCGCGCTCGGTGGTGATGCGGGCGCGCTCGACCTCTTCGCCGGCCGATATCTCGGCCTCTTCGAAAGCCTGGCGCTTGGCGATCTGCAGCGCTTCGAGGTGACGCTCACGTGCGATTCTGACTTCGTCAATGGCGCGCTCCTGGCCGATCCGCGCCGTTTCGGTCGCCTGGTTCTCGACGATTTCGGCGCGGCGCTTTTCCGCCTCGGCCCTGGTGACCTCCAATGCCTTTTCCGCCAGCGCGATCTGGCGTTCGAGTTCCGCGATTTCCAGCGCCTTCCTGCGCTCGATCTCAAGCTCGCTCTGCGTGCCTTCGCGTTCGATCCTGGCCTTTTCCAGGGCGAGCTCGAGCGCGATCTGCTCGCGCTCGGTCAGTTCGCGCATTTTCATTTCCGTCTCATCGAGCGCACGGCGGCGCGCAATCTCGCGGCGCTGCGTGTCTTCCTCGCTCTTGATGCGCTCCTCGGTGATGTTGCGCTCCTGGTTGAGGCGCGATTTCTCGACCGCTTCGCGCGCCGACAGTTGCGCCTGTTCGGCCTCTTGGTCGCGGATTGCCCGTTCCCTGGCGAGTTCGGAGCGCTGCGAGGCGCGGCGTATCTCGACCTCGCGCTCCTGTTCGAGGCGGGCATATTCGGTGTCGCGGTCGATCTCCAGCACCTTGCGCTGGGTATCGAGGTTCTGGTTGCGGATGTCGACGAGCGTGCGCTGCTCGATTTCGTTGCGCATCCTGCGGCGCGTCTCGATCGATTCCGTCAGCTGGGTGAGGCCTTCGGCGTCGAAGGCATTGGACGGATCGAAATATTCAAGGCTGGTCTGGTCAAGATCGACGATGGCGACGCTCTCCAGCTCCAGTCCGTTGGCGGCGAGCGATTCCGAGGCGAGCTGGCGGACCCTGGCCGCATAGTCGCCGCGCAGCTCGTGCATCTCTTCCAGCGTCATCTGGGCGGCAACGGTGCGCATGGCACCGGCAAACTTGCCTTCCAGCAATTCGCGAAGGCTGTCGGGCTGCAGCGTGCGGCGGCCGAGTGTCTGGGCGGCGGCTGCGACCAGCTCGCGACTGGCGCCGACACGGACGAAGAACTCCGCGATCAGGTCGACGCGCATGCGGTTCTTGGTGATCAGCGCAAAGGCATCCTCGCGGCGCACTTCGATGCGCAGGACGTTCATGTTGACCGGCGTAATCTCGTGCAGCACCGGAATGACGAAAGCGCCTCCGTTCACCACCACCTTCTCGCCCATGAAGCCGGTGCGCACGAACGCCGTCTCCTTGGTCGACCGGCGATAAAGCCATCGCAGTATGTATACGGCGATTACCACGACTATCGCGGCAATGATCAGCCACAAAAGGAAAGCGCCCAAGGTCTGCGCGGCCATCTTTTCTACCCTCCCAAATAGAATGCGGTCAGCCACAGGCGACCGGCATCAATTCCATAAATCCGCCCGCTCGAAATCATCACGCTCGTCTCTGCAGTTTCGGCGTGATGGCGCGGAACGCATTGACTGCGGCGTCGACGAAAAGCGCGTCATTGATATTTGCACTCACACGCTCGACATGGCGCTGCGCCGTCTGGCGAACGGTCTTCTCGATCGCCTCGAACAGGGCGTTGTCGGCTTCCGGATCATGAAATGGTTGGCCCGGTGCATCGAGCATCGACACACCGCCCTCCGGCAGCAGGAAACGAACGGCACCGTTCATGGCATTGAGCCGCGCACCGATCCATTCGCCGAAGGCGCGGTTCTCGTCGCGGGTTGTCCGCATCAGCGTGACGTTCGGATTATGGATGACGAATTTACGGCTTCGAAATTTCTCCGGCACGCTGTCGCGCGGGCCGAAATTGACCATGTCCAGCGCGCCGGTCGAACCGACATAGGGTAGGCCGGTACGGATCGCCGCGCCAAAGCGATCTTCAGTCGCCGGGAACACGCCGCCGACGATCATGTCGGCCACCTCCGTCGTGGTCAGGTCGAGAAAGGCCGAGAGCAGCCGCGAATCGCCGAGCTTCTCCATTGCCCGCCCGCCTATGCCGGTGGCGTGGAAAACCAGACAGTCGTAGTCGGCCTCGAGCAGCCTGGTCACCGCTTGCACTGCCGGGGTCGTGACACCGAACATGGTGATGCCGACGGCGGGGCGCGCCAGCTTGCGCCTGGCTTCCCAGGCTTCGGCGTTGGGCAGTTGCGCGACCATGCCCGCCATCGCGTGCGCGGCATTCGACAGCACCTGTTCGGTGATCGAGTTCAGCCCCTGAACGTCGGCGACCGAATGGAACATCATGATATCCGCACCGCCGACATATTTGGCGACATCGCCGGCTGCCACGGTCGACACCATCAGTTTGGGGATACCGACGGGCAGCGCGCGCATGCCTGCTGTTGCCAGGGTGGTGCCGCCGGAGCCGCCGGCCGAGATGACGCCGCCAATGCGCGGCTCGCGCTCGATCCAGTGCGCGAAGGCTTCGGCCATGGCGCTCACCGAGCCGCCGCGATCATTGGTGAAAACGGCTGATGATCCCCGCATATGCATGCCGGCCACCTGCATGGCGGGAACGTCGGCGCTCGACGGTTTTCCGGAGGTGGAGAGGTCGACGGTGCGAACCGGAACGCCGAGCGACTTCAGCCGATCCGCGATGAATCGCAATTCCTTGCCCTTGGTATCGAAAGTGCCGGCGACGAGCACTGTTCTTCCGATGCGTTCGGCGAAAGGAATTGCAAAGATTTTTGTCAAATCGTCCTGCGGCGCGGCCTTCTCGACGGCCGCTTGCCGCAGGGCAGTGACCGGCACGTTCCAGCGGTTGGGCAGTTCGGTGACCGGACGGTGGATTATGTTCGGGGTTATCGGTTCGGACCCGGTCGCCGTCCGCTCGACGCGGTAGACTTCCGCCAACTGGTCCTTGGCCTGCGCCGCGGCTGCCGGCGTGACGGACGTCTCGTCGGCATGGCGTCCGACGCCAAGCAGCCGTTGCTGCAATTCCCGGTCTGCCGCGAGCGCTGCCGCGTCCATCAGCCGGTTGATGCGACCGTTGACCATGATGGCAACCTGGTTGGAAACCGCAGTCGCCACGCCGATATTCTGCTCGATGACGAGGATCGCCATCTCACCTTCCTCGGCCAGGGTGACCAGCATCCGCTCGACCTGGTCGACGATGATAGGCGCAAGGCCTTCGGTCGGCTCGTCCATGACCAGCAGCTTCGGGTCGCTGAGCAGGGCACGCGAGATAGCCAGCATCTGCTGTTCGCCGCCGGAGAGCTGCGAGCCGCCATTGGTGCGGCGCTCGGCGAGGCGCGGAAATGTCTGGTAGATGCGTTCGACGGTCCAACTCGCATCGCGCCGATTGCCGGCAGCGAGACGGAGATGCTCGTCGACGCTTAGGCTTGGCCAGACGCGCCGCCCCTGCGGCACATAACCGACCCCGAGGCGATGGATCTCGTGCGGCTCGAGCGCAGTGATCTCGCGGCCGTCGACGCGGATCAAGCCGGAGCGTGCGCGCTTCAGGCCGACGATGGTGTTGCAGAGTGTCGACTTGCCCATGCCGTTGCGGCCGACCACCGACAGCACGCCGCTTTCCAGCATCAGCGAGACGCCCTGAAGGGCATGGCTTTCGCCGTAATAGACCTGCAGATCCTCTATTTTGAGGATCGCCTTGCCTATTTTGCCGGAAGCTGGGCCGGAAGGGAGCGTTCGGCCGAGGGGAACGGGGCGCTCAGCCATGCTTGCCCCCGAGATAGATCTCCTGGACCTCAGGGTCCGCCTCGATCTCCTGCGGCGTGCCTTCCTTGAACAGACGGCCGTTGTGCATCATCGACACATATTCCGAAACGCGCAGCGCGACATCCAGATCGTGCTCGATGATAATATAGCCGATGTGCTTGGGCAGCGCATTGAGGATCGCCACCAGGTCGCGGCGCTCGGTCGGCGACAGGCCAGCCGCCGGCTCATCGAACAGGATGAAGCGCGGCGCGCCGGCCAACGCCAGCGCGATTTCCAACTGCCGCTGCTGGCCATGGCTGAGTGTCGCCACCAGCACGTCGCGATAGGCCTCGAGGTGCACGGCATTGAGGATCGATTCCGCCTGCACCATGTTGACGTCGGTGGCCGTTGGGCGGAGCAGCGAGAACCGTCGGCGCGAGACGCCGCGGCAGGCGAGAAAAATAGAGTCGAGAACCGACAGGCCTTTGAACAACTGCGAGATCTGGTAGGTCCGCCGTAGGCCGCGCCGGATGCGTTCATGCGGCGGCAAATCGGTGATGTCCTCGCCGAAGAAGCGGATGCGGCCGGCAGTCGGCAGGAAATCGCCGGTCACTGCATTGAACAGCGTGGTCTTGCCGGCGCCGTTGGAACCAAGGACCGCGCGCCGCTCGCCGGCCGCGATCCTCATATCAATGCCGGAGAGCGCCACCAAAGCGCCGAAATGCCGCGCAACACCATCGAGCTCCAGCGCAAAGGCGCCGGAGCTCTGGAGACGGTTTGCTGCAAGAGTTTCGGTCAAGGGCGGATATGCTCGCAAGCCACGCGGTTACGGGCAGCTCGGGTTGTCGCGGCTGACAGCCCCAAGCTTGGTGAACTCGTCTTCGGGAATGCCCAGCGTCTGGTTGACCTGCGACACGACTTTGACAAGCTTGTTCAAAAGATTGCCGTCTGGCCCTTCCGTCACCTCGGTCAGGTAGATGTCCGCGATGGCGTTGCGGTTCTTGTCCAGCGACACCTTGCCGGTCGGCGTGTCGAAAGACAGTTTCGAGAGCGCATCTCGCAGCTTGGCGCCGCCGTCGGAGACATCGCCGCCGACCTGTTCGAGACCCAGCAACGTCGCCTTCATGTTGACGTAATAGCCGTGGGCGAAGAGCGACGGCGAGGGAAAGGCGCCTGGCTGCTTCTTGTAGGCTTCGACGAATGTTTTCCAGGCGGGCGCGTCGTTGGTATCGGCGGTCGGTCCGGCGGAAGGCGTGCCGACCAGCACGTCGCGCAGCTTGCCCTTCGAGGTCAGCACCGTCTGGTCGACGGTGATCGAGCCACCAATCAAGGGGGCCGCGCCGCCACCCTGCTGATACTGGGTCAGGAAGTTCACCGCGTCGGCGCCGCCAAGCGCGACGTAGATTGCATCGACGTCATCGGGAATGGCCGCGATGACGGACGAAAAGTCCTTGTTGCCGATCGGCACCCAGGATTTGGACGGCACCTTGCCGCCTGCCTTGCAGAACTCAGCCATGAAGCCGAAGACCTGCGTATACGGGAAAGAATAATCCTCGGCGACCGTGGCGACCCGCTTGTAGCCTTTGTCGTTGAAGGCATAGGTGCCGAGACCGGCCATCCACTGCGCGCCGTCGGTCGAGAAGCGGAAGAAATTTTCGGCCGGGTTGCGCAGCGTGGTGTCCTGTGCCGCGGAGGTGCCATTGATGAAAGTCACAGTCGGCTGGGTCTTGGCATAGTCCTTGACCGCCAGCCCTTCGTCGCCCGAAAGCGGGCCGACCAAGACCTTGACGCCATCCTGCTCGACCAGCTTGCGGGCAGCACGCACGGCGCTATCCGGCGAAGCGTCGGACGAGCCTTTGACGATCTCGATCTTCTTGCCGGCAACCATGCCGCTGACCTCGTCGAGCGCCGTCTTCGCGCCACGCTCGCCGTCTTCGCCGAGCACCGTGAACGGTCCCTCGAAAGTTGCGAGCAGGCCGATCTTGATCGTGTCGTCGGCGGCAAGCGCCAGAGATGGAGCTGTCAGCCCGGTGGCAAGCGCCAGCGCAAGCAGTGTGCGTCGATGTATTCTCATTTTTTCCTCCCTTTGATTGATTGATGCAGTTCATTCCGCTCCGGCGTCACGGACCGGAACGCAAGGACTCTTGAGCTAGCTGCGGCTTAATCCTCCCCCACAACCCAAGAATTCCATCCGGCGAGATGAAGACTATCACCAGGAACACCAGTCCGATCAGCGTGTTGAAACGCTCGGCGCCGACAATATCGATGGCAAACGTCTGCATCAGGACGACGACGAGCGCGCCGAGAAATGGCCCGATCGGGTGACGCAAACCGCCGATGACGGCGATGATCAGCACGTCGATGGCTGCATCGACGCCGATCGTGCCGGGTGAGACACGCCCATTGAACCACACCAGCAACACACCTGCTACGCCGGCAATGATGCCGGCCAGGAACCACGCAAAGACCTTGTGTGCGGTGACGTGATAGCCGAGGGCGCGCATGCGGCGCGGATTGTCGCGGATTGCCTGCACGGTCATGCCGAAGGTCGAGCGGGCGCCATAGAGTATCGCCGCATAGGACAGCACCGCCGAACCCAGGCAGAGATAGTAGAAGGCCTTCGGGTCGCGCCAGTTGACGCCCCAGAACACCGGCGCGCGAATGCCGGCATAACCGGAATGGCCGTTGAAGATCGCGTAGTTTTGCTGGGCGAAATAGAAGGTCGCGGTGGCGATCGCCAGCGTGATCATGATGGTATAGATGCCTTCGGTGCGCACCGAGATCCAGCCGATCAGCGCCGACGCCACCGCCGCCGCCATTATGGCGAAGGGTGCCGCGATCCACCACGGCCAGCCGAAGCCGAGCACGTTCGAATTGTTCTCGCCGAGGATGGCGATGGCATAGGCGGCGATGCCGGCGACAGTGATCTGGGCAAGGCTGACCATGCCGCCATAGCCGGCCAGCATCATCAGCGACAGTGCGAGCATGCCGAAGATCAGCGAATAGCCGCCGATCTGCGTCAGGAAGAAATCGGATGCCACCAGCGGATAAAGGACCAGTGCGACGGCAAGGACGATGTGGCCGGCGCCGAGCTTCTCCAGCCAGTTCGGTCGGGGCGCGGCGTCCACGGCGACGGTCAGGCTCATCGCGCCTTCCCCATGATGCCTTGCGGCCGCACCGACAGCGCTACCACCATGATGACGAAGGTGAGCACGATCCCGTAGGTTGGGAAATAGACGAGGCCGATCTGCTCGGCGAGGCCGATCAGCAGCGCGCCGATTGCGGCACCGGTAATCGAACCCATGCCGCCGACGATGACGACGACGAGCGAAGCGAGGAGATAGCGGACGTCCTCGCCGGGCGCCACCGACAATGCCGAGCCGCCGACGACGCCGGCAAAGCCGGCAAGTCCGGCGCCAACGGCAAAGACGACTGCAAAGACCGCATGCACGTTGACGCCCGAGGCCGACAGCATGGCGCGGTCGTCGACGCCGGCGCGGACCATCATGCCGACGCGCGTCTTGTGCAGCATCAGCCAAAGGCCGATGCCGATGACGACCGCAGCCGCCAGCACGACGACGCGATAAAGCGGGTAGGTGAGGAACACCGAGACGCCATTCGACCGCACGGCCGTGATCACCGGCAAGGTCAGTGCACCGTCGAGCCATTCCGGCACCGGGATCTGATAGGTGCCGCCGGCCCAGACCGCCAGCATCAGGTCGGCGGCGACGATCGAGATACCGATGCTGACCAGGGTCTGGCGAAGGTCATCGCCTTCCAGGCGCCGGAAGACGAAAATCTGCATGACGACGCCGACGAGAGCCAGAGCGATAAACCCCGCGGCGACACCTAGCAGCCAGTAGCCGGTACGGTTCGCCACCTCATAACCGATATAGGCGCCAAGCAGATAGAGCGAGCCATGCGCCAGGTTGACGTTACGCATCAAGCCGAAGATCAGAGTAAAGCCACTGGCGACCAGGAAATAGAGGCCAGCCAGAGTGATGCCGTTGAGGATGGCGCTGACGAATGCCTTTTTCGAGATCAGGATCGCGTTCAGCCAGTCCGGCCAAACGGAAAACACCAGCCATGCAACAACGGCGGCGACCAGGAGCCAGAAAAGCCCCCACGCCTGCCTGCGCGTCATGCCGCCGCCAGAAATCTCGAGCCCCGAAGTCCTGGGCCTCGAAATGTCAGACGAAGGTGGCCGGTCCAGAATGCTCATGCGGTCAGCCGGCGGCGCTGTTCATTCAAGCGCGGCGCTTTGTGGAACTTGCCGTCCTTCATGATGGCGAGGATGCGGTTCTTGTCCTGCAGGATGCGCACGTCGGATATCGGGTCGCCGTCGATCAACAGCAGATCGGCGAGGTAACCTTCCTTGATCATACCGAGCTCGTCGCCCATGCCCATAATCTGTCCGCCATATTTGGTCCCGGCCTGGATTGCCTCCATCGGTGAGAAGCCAAGCATCTCGACGAAGGTCTGGATGTCCCTGGCGTTGGTGCCTTGCGGCGTCCAGGCAAAACCGTAGTCGCCGCCGATGCAAACGCGGATGCCGCGGCGGTGCATTTTCTTCATCGTCTCGATGCACATTTCGAGCTCACGCTCATATTCGAGCGAGAGCGGCGAGCCCGGCTTGATGCCCCATTGCTCGGCATGGCGTGCGGTGTTGATCAGCCAGGCGATGCCAGGGGCCACGAAATGCTTGTCCTTGGCCGCCTCCAGCATGTCGAGGGCTTCCTCGTCGGCAAACGAAGCGTGGTAGATGTTCTGGATACCGTGGCGGACACACTGCTTGACCGAGCCGGATGAGCGCGCATGTGCCGACAGCACCTTGTTGCGGCAGCGGGCCTCGGAGGCGGCCATGGCGACCTCTTCCTCCGACATCGGCGTTTCTTCGGCGCCCATGCCGGTGATGCTCTCGCCGGACAGATTGAGCTTGATGGAATCGACACCGTATTTGATCAGCTGGCGCACCGTGCGGCGGATTTCCTCCGGACCTGAGACGACAATGCCGAGATTGAGGCCTTCATGCGGAATGTGCGAAGGCGCGGAGTCGCCGAGGCCGCCGACAGTCGTAATCTCGGGGCCGGCGGCAAGGTAACGTGGCCCGGGAAAACGCCCCTGATTGATGAATTTCTTGCACACAACGTCGAGTCGCGGCTTGGCGGCTGCGGCACCGCGGCCGGCGGTGAAACCGGCATCGAGCACCAGCTTGGCCATCTCCATGGTGACCAGCATGTGCTCTTCGACCTCCATCATCTGGATCGGGTCGATCCCGGGCGCATTGTTCCAGGAGAGATGCAGATGCGCGTCGATCATGCCCGGCATCAGCGTCGCGCCCATGCCGTCGATCGTCGTGACACCGCCTGACAGGCCGCTGTAGGCGGACGACACAGCCGGCGAGCCGAAACGCGACGAGCCCTTGGTGATCTGCTTGATGCGGTTGCCCTGAACCAGCACCTCGCCGGTGTAGGGGTATTCGCCGGTCGCATCGAGCACGCGCACATTGGTGAACAGCGTGCTGCCCGAACCGTTTGCGTTCCAGCCGTCGTCTGCCATCAGAAAACCTCCCAAACTGTCGGGCGCACTGTTTTTACGCCCGAATTCCGATCCTCACCTATCAACGCGTCTCAAAAAATCGGCGAGCTTTTGGCTGCTTTCGCGGGGGCACTCCACCGTGGCCCAATGGCCGCACCGATCGAGGGACAAGAATATCGCTCCCTTTATCCTGTCGGCAAGCGCCTGGCCGACGCTCATCGGATTGACCGTGTCGGCGTCGCCGGTAACCAAAAGGGTCGGCGCTGAAATCCGGCGCGTATCCACGGCAGCCGCCTTGGCCAGGGCTTCGCAGCTGCGGGCATAGGCTTCCGGGTCCTGCCTGGTGATGGATTCGCGCACGAAGGCGACGGCGGCCGGCGAGGTCTCCCTGGTATGGGCCGACAGTGCATTGGCGACGATCTGGTCGGCAATGTCGGCGATACCGCCTGATCGCGCCAATCGCGCACGGTTGGCAAGGCCTTGCCGCGTCGCCTCGGTCGGTTCGGCGAGCGCACCGAACAAGACTAGCGACCTGACCAGCGAGGGCTGCATCGCTGCGATCAACTGACACACGATCGTGCCCATGGAATGGCCGACGAAATGTGCCCGGGCGACGCCCATGCCAGCCATCGCACGGACGACCGCATCGCCCATGAGCTCGATCGTCAACGGATCGAGCGGCCGCGGCGAACGGCCGGAGCCCGGCAGGTCTAGGCGGATGACACGATAAGCCGACAGCGCTTCCAACTGCGGCTGGAACATGTTCGAGGTTCCGCCGAGACCGTGGATCATCACCACCGGTTCGCCCTCGCCGGTGCTTTCCGCGACTATCGGCCCGACGGTGACAGTCGTCATTGCACCCGCTCCACGATCCGGTTCTCCAGCGTACCGATGCCGTCGATCTCGACCCGGACAATGTCGCCGGCCTTGAGATATTTCGGCGGATCGAAGCCGATGCCGACACCGACCGGTGTGCCGGTGGCGATGATGTCGCCCGGCTTTAAAGTGATGCCTTGCGACAGCGTCGATATGATCGTCGGGATATCGAAGATGAGCAGCGATATTTTGGAATTCTGGCGAAGGTCGTCGTTGACGAAACAACGCACCGCAGCGTTTTCCAGGTCGAGCTCATCCTTGGTGATTGCCCATGGGCCCATCGGGCAAAACGTATCCTGCGACTTACCGATCAGCCACTGGCTGTATTTTCCCTGGAGATCTCGGGCGGTGACGTCATTGACGATCGTATAGCCCCAGACGTGATCGTAAGCGTCGGTTTTCGAGATGCCGCGCCCGCCCTTGCCGATAATGACGGCCAGTTCCGCCTCATAATCGATCGCAGTCGATATGGAAGGGTCGATCAGCACGCTCGAATGCGTTGCAACGACCGATTCCGGGACCTTCGAGAAAATGATTGGATGCTGTGGAATGGCGCCGGCAGCGGCGCTCGAATCGAAGCCGCTGCGGGCAAATTCATGGGCGTGCTCATGATAATTCTTGCCGACGCAAAAGATGTTGCGGGCAGGCAAAGGTATCGGCGCCTCGAGTTCGACCTGCGCCAGCGGTACCGGCGACAGCGTGCGCGGCATCCCGGCGCCGTTGCGCCGCAACAGCGCCAGCACACCCGACAATGCCTGTTCGACAGGAATATCGAATGGCGCGACCGACTGATTATCGACATCGACAACGCCGACGCGCCGTTCGCCGGCGATCGAAAACGTCGCGACCTTCATTCGTTCCTCCCTGAACCTTTTGTGAGCCAATATCTTGCTCTTTCGCTACACGCTATCGCCGATTGGTTTAGGCCGCAAGAGGGATTTCGTTGATTGGCTTGGCAAAACATGCCCAGGCCTCATCTGGTGCTGGACCAGCGGGGCACTGGCTGATAGTATTGGTTCAACATTGGATCAGATTAAAGTTCTCAACAAATGCCCAAGCTCGTCGCCAACGACATCGCCACTGTGCTGAAAAAGCGGATTTCGGCCGGCGAGTGGCTTCAGGACGGGCGAATGCCGCCCGAGCGCGACCTTGCGGCCGAGTTCGGCGTGGCGCGCAATACGGTGCGCCGCGCCGTCGGATTCCTGGAGGAGGACGGAACCGTTGTCCGGCATGTCGGGCGCGGCACTTTTCTGACCGCGACCAATCCCGATTCCATCGCGGCAACGGTCACGCGGATGGAAGGCACCAGCCCCGCCGACATGATGGAGATCAGGCAGCTGCTGGAGCCGGCGGCGGCGGCCTTCGCCGCCACCAATGCCAGCATGGCGGAACTAAACGCCGTTCGCGAAGCACATCAGATCGCATGCGCTGCCGAGGACATGCCGGATTTCGAGCATTGGGACGCCGAGTTCCATCACCGCGTCTTCGCCTGCTGCCGCAATGACTTCCTGAAAGAGATTCACAATCTCATGCGCACGATCCGCAACCAATCGCCTTGGTTCGAAATGAAAAAGCGCTCATTCTCGGAGGAGCGCAGGCGCGTTTATTGCGACGAGCATCAGACGATAGTGGATGCATTGCTGCGCCGTGATCCGGAAAGCGCCAACCAGGCGATGCTCGCCCATCTCAAGACAGTCGAGCGCAACCTTCTGGGCCGCTAGTAAACGCACTGGTCAAGGAGGGCGGGTGACACGCGTCCAACGACTAAGCCTTCAGCACCGAGACGGCCAATTCGCTGTTGTGGACGTATTCATTGGCGTCAGGCTGCTTCTGCACGAGCAGGATGAACAGCAGGTCGGTTAGCGTCAGTTGTGCGTCGCGCGCGGTTATCGATGACGAGCGCGCGCGCTCTTCATCGGCGATCGTGTGGAGGCGAATGTCGGCAACCTGGCTCAGCGGATTGTCGCGAAGTCCGGTGACGGCGATAACGGTGGTGCCACGTTTGCGGGCGAGTTCGGCTATCCGCAGGGTTTCGATGCTCGCCCCGGAATAGGAGAGCGCGAACAGCACGTCACCTCGTCCAAGCGTCGAGACATTGGCCATTTGCACATGGCTGTCGCTGTCGTGCAGCACGTTGCGGCCGAGCTTCATCAGCTTGTAGGAAAAATCGCGCGCCACCAGCGAGGATGCGCCGACGCCAGCCAAATGAATGCGGCGCGCACCGTTCAAGGCTTCAAGGGCCTTGCCGATTTCCTGCTCGGTGTTGGCCGCGACGGTCTGCTGCATCGACGAAAGCTTGCTGCCGATCAGCTTGCGCAGGATGACCAGATAGCTGTCGCCGACCTCGATCGAACCGTGGATCATGCCAGCCGGCACGTGCCATTCCTGCGACTTGGCCTCGCTGACGGCGAGCTTAAGCTCCTGATAGCTGGCATAGCCGAGCTTCTGGCTGAACTTGACGACGCTCGACTGGCTGCGGCCGATCTCGGCGGCAAGCCCCGCTGTCGATAGGCGGAGCATCTGGTCGGGATTGTCGACGATATAGCGCCCGATCTCGCGGTCGCCGGGCGCCATGATTTCGAGCTTGGCCTCGATCTTCTTCAGGACGGACATGCGTTCCCCCGTTGCCTGTCATCGACAATGCCAACCCAAGGAATAAATTATTCCGTCTCTGATTGACAGCCAAGAATGAACCATCAAATCTCGACCGGTGCGGTTTCGGCCCAGCCTTCGGGCACGTCGACGATTCGGACATGAAAGATCGTAGACTCGCCGACAGCTCGGGATTAGGTCAGAGCTATGGACAAATTGCGGATCGTCGGCGGGCGCAGGCTTGAGGGCGCGGTGACGATCTCCGGCGCCAAGAACGCGGCCTTGCCGCAAATAGCGGCGGCGTTGCTTAGCCCTTATCCGCTGCAGCTAACCAACCTGCCTGAGGTGACGGATGTCGACAACATGCTTGGCGTCGTCGGGCTTCATGGGGCCGAGGTCACCAGATCGGCGCATGCCGCCACAATCGATACCAGTGCTGCCGTCTCCAGGGAGACAAGCTACGATACAGTCAGGCGCATGCGCGCGACGGTGCTGGTTCTCGGTCCACTGCTTGCCCGCTTCGGCCATGCCCGGGTCTCGCTGCCTGGCGGCTGCGCGATCGGCGCACGGCCGGTCGACATGCATGTCGCCGCACTTGCCGCACTTGGCGCCGATATCGCGATCGAAAACGGACTGATCGTCGCGTCGGCGCCGGGCGGACTGAAAGGCGCGCGCATCGTTTTGAGCTCGCCGTCGGTCGGCGCGACCGAAACGGCGATGATGGCGGCGACGACTGCAAAAGCAGAAACCGAGATCCTCAACGCGGCGCGCGAGCCGGAGGTGGCCGATCTTGCCGCCTGCCTGAACGCCATGGGCGCGCGGATCGAGGGCGCTGGCACGCACCGCATCCTGATCGCGGGCAGCACAGACTGGCGCGCCGCCACGCACGACATCATCCCGGACCGGATAGAGGCCGGCACCTATGCCGTCGCAGCGGCTATTACCGGCGGCCAGCTCGAGCTGACTCATGCCCGGCTCGAGCACATGGCATCTGTCGTCCAGCTGCTCGAAGCAGCCGGTATGAAAATATGGCCGGGCGACCGCGGGCTGATCGTATCGAGAGACGGGTCGCTCAAGGCGGTCGACGTGACGACGGAGCCTTATCCGGGCTTTCCGACCGATCTCCAGGCGCAGTTCATGGCGTTGATGTGCTGTGCCGAGGGCGCTTCGCTGTTGCGCGAGACGATCTTCGAGAACCGCTTCATGCATGTGCCCGAACTGATGCGGCTCGGCGCCAACATCAAGCTGCAAGGCACCATGGCGCTGGTGCGCGGAGGCGAGAAGCTGAAGGGCGCGCAAGTGATGGCGACCGACCTGCGCGCCTCAGTCTCGCTGGTACTGGCGGCGCTGGTGTCGGAGGGCGAGACGACGATCAACCGCGTCTATCATCTCGACCGCGGATACGAGCAATTGGACCGCAAGCTTCGGCTGTGTGGCGCCCAGATCGAACGAATAAGGCAATGAGTGCCGGTGGGGCGTCTCCGCATTATTTCCTGGGCGTCGATGGCGGCGGAACCGGCTGCCGGGCGCGTATCGAAGACGAGGCGGGAACCGTGCTCGGGCAAGGCCTGTCGGGCCCGGCGACAACGCGGCTCGGTATAGAGGCGGCCTGGGCCTCGATTGCCAAAGCCTTTGGCGCGGCGATCGAAGAGGCAGGGTTCGCGGCGGCGGAAATCGCCAGAATCCGCGCCGGTGTCGGTGTTGCCGGTATCGGCCGTAAGGGTGCGCTCGAGGCGTTTCGTGGCATCGAACATCCCTTTGCGACCATCGACTTCGTCAGCGACGGCATCGCGGCTTGCCTTGGCGCGCATTCGGGTCAAGACGGCGCCATCGTCATAGCCGGGACCGGGTCGATCGGGCTCGGCTTTGTCGAAGGGCGCGACCTGCGCGTCGGCGGCTACGGTTTTCCGATTTCCGACGAGGGCAGCGGCGCCGATCTCGGACTAAAGGCAGTGCAGCTTGCCTTGCGAGCCCATGACGGCCGGCATGAGCGGACGGCGCTGCTGGCCGAGGTGATGCAGCGCTTCAGGGACGATCCGTTCGAGGCCGTGGCCTGGATGGACCGCGCCAGCGCGACGGACTATGCCGCCATGGCGCCGATGGTGATCCGCCATGCCGACCAGGGCGATCCGGCCGGTCGGCGGATCGTGCAGGGCGCTGCCGAGCAGATCGACACGTTCGTGCGGGTGCTGTTCGAAAAAGGCGCGCCGCGGATTACGCTGCTCGGAGGTTTGTCCAGCCCGCTTGAGCCATGGCTCGCTCCCGACGTCCGCCGACGGCCGAAGCCGGCCGACGGCGACGCGGTTTCGGGAGCCATAATCCTGGCCAGAAAATCGCTCTGCCGCCAGTGATGCCTTGCTCGGCAAGGAATATAATATTCCTGCTTTCCGTTGACAGAGAGAATATCGAATTCTAAAAAGTTAACGAAACAGAACCGGCGCAGCCGGTATCCGAGCCGACGGCCAGGTGCAGGCACTGGACGCCGCTTGCCGCGGGCATCACAGTCCTGCTCGCAGTCGCACTTGAAAGTAAGCGAAGTGGTCGAACAAGGGTTGATGTCGGAGCTGGAGCGGCTGGTTTCCGAGGACCGGAACCCGAAGACGATGGACATCGATCTGTTGCCGACCCTCGAGGTGCTGCGCAAGATCAATGACGAGGACAAAGGCGTTGCGGCAGCCGTCGAGAAGGTCATCCCCGACATTGCGGCGGTCGTGGACCGGATTGTGAGCGCGTTCCAGAACGGTGCACGCCTTGTCTATATGGGCGCCGGCACCAGCGGCCGGCTCGGCGTCCTCGACGCCTCGGAATGTCCGCCGACCTTCGGCGTACCCGAAGACATGGTGGTGGGCCTGATCGCCGGTGGTGTCGACGCACTGGTGCACTCTGCGGAAGGCGCTGAGGACGATCCGAAACAGGGAATAAAGGCGCTGCAGGACATCAAGCTGACCGCCGACGACGTGGTGGTCGGCATCGCTGTCAGCGGACGCACACCCTATGTCATCGGCGGCTTGACCTATGCCAAGGAGGTGGGAGCCACCACCGTGGCGCTGTCCTGCAATCCTCGATCAACCATCGCCGGCATTGCCGATATTGCCATCTCTCCGGTGGTTGGCCCGGAGGTCCTCACCGGCTCGACCCGGTTGAAATCGGGAACGGCGCAAAAGCTGGTGCTCAACATGCTGTCTACCGCCAGTATGATCCGTATCGGCAAGAGCTATCAGAATCTGATGGTTGACCTCAATCCAAGCAACAAGAAGCTTGTCGCCAGGGCGGTCAGGATCGTGATGCAGACGACCGGCTGCGCGGCACAGCAGGCACGACAGGCGCTCGACCAGACCGGCAATGATGTAAAACTGGCAATCCTGGTGACGATCACCGGCATGGGTGTCGAAGAAGCACGTAAGGCGCTTGCCAACGCGGGAGGTTTCCTGCGCAAGGCGATAGGCGAAAAGACCGTGTAAGACCGCATGGATGCTGGGCCGATGTTCCGGGGCGTGTGTCCCTTTGAAGCGGTCCGGGGAACTGCAAGGCATCTGGGTTAACAATAATGGGAGACGACAATGGTACGGCACATTGGCAAGAAACTGCTTTCCGGCATGACGCTCGCGGCAATGGTTGGCCTCGCCGCGCTACCGGTGCAGGCGAGTGCGGCGACGCTGCATATGGCGTGGTCGCAGGACGCCACCGGTCTTGATCCCCACAAGCAGACGGCATTCTCCTCACTGCGGCTGCTGGAGCTGATCTACGAACCGCTGGTGCGGCTCGACGCAAACCTGCAAATCACGCCCGCGATTGCCGATTCATGGCAGTTCTCGCCGGACGGCAAGGAGCTGAGCTTCAAGCTCAATCCGAAAGCAAAATTCCAGAACGGCGCCGCCGTGACCTCGGCCGACGTCAAGGCATCGTTCGAGCGCATACTCGACGAGAAGACGGGCGCTGCGGCGCGCGCCAACTTTCTCTCGATCGCCAGCATCGACACGCCCGATCCAGCCACCGTCGTGTTCCACCTCTCGCAGCCGGATGTGCCGATCCTGACGGCGATGAGCGACGTCAATGCGGCGATCGTCCCGGCAAGCGAAATCACGGCCGGCTCGATTGGCACGACGACGATCGGCTCAGGTCCGTTCAAGCTCGAGAAATGGGATCCGAATTCCAAGGAAGTGCTTGTGGCCAACAAGGATTGGGCGGGCGGCACGATCGGTGTCGACGGCATCGAGATCAGCGTGTTGCCGGACGAGACGGCGATCCTGGCAGCGATGCGCACCAAGCAGATCGATTTTGCCCTGCTCAACGATCCGCTTGTCGCCACGCTGGTGCCCAAGGAAGCCAGCCTGCAGTTGAACCGCGTGCCGGTACTTGCCTATCACGTGCTGCAGCTCAATCCTTCCCGCAAGCCGATGACCGAACTCAAGGTGCGTCAGGCGATCTCCTGCGCCATCGACCGGCAGGAAGTGCTGGACACCGCCTCGCTCGGCGAAGGCAAGGTCACCGGCCCGCTGACCATCCCGGCGCTGGCGACCGATCCAAGCAAGTTGTTCTGCTATAAGCGCGACATTGTGAAGGCCAAGCAGTTGATGACTGAGGCCGGCTATGCCGACGGCTTTTCGGCGACCGTGATCGGCGCCACCGGCGAGCCGCCGACGGCAGCGGCGGAAGCCCAGGTCATCCAGTCGCAACTCGCAGAAATCGGCGTCAAGCTCGACATCAAGATGATGGAGCTCAACGTCTACGTCGATGCCTGGCTAAAGGGTGATTTCGACATGGCCGTCGCGCTGAACGGCGGCAGGGCCGATCCCTACACTATGTACAACCGCTACTGGACCAAGACGGGCAATCTGCAGAAGGTCGCGAACTATATCGACGACACGCTGGACAGCCTTATGCAGAAGGGCCGCACCGAGACCGACCCGGCAGCGCGCAAAGCGATCTTCGCCGACTTCGAGAAGCACATCACTGAGATGTCGCCCTGGATCTGGCTCTACACGTCCTACAGCTACACGGCACAGCAGAAGAATATCGCAGGATTCGAACCGGTGCCGACAGGTTCGCTGTTCAGCCTCGCCAAGGTGACGATCCAGTAGCTCTTTGATGCCGGACGAGAGGATGTTCTTCGCGTGAACTATCTGATGCGGCGACTGGCGACCTTCCCTCTCGTCCTGCTTGGCGTGTCCATCGTGGTGTTCCTGGCGATCCGGATGGTTCCGGGCGATTCGATCACGGCAATGCTGGGGACCGAAGCCGGCCTGCTGACGCCGCAGCAGCGCGATGCGCTTGCAGCTTATTTCGGCATCGACCAGCCCTGGTTCATCCAGTACTGGCGCTGGCTGCTTGGTCTTTTCCAAGGTAATCTCGGCATTTCGTCCACCTATGGCAGGCCGGTGCTCGACGTCATCCTCGAGCGTTTCCCCCTAACATTGGAGCTCGCCCTGCTGTCGATGGTCATCGCCCTGGTTGTCGGCATGCCGGCCGGGATTTTTGCCGCCACCCATAATGAAAAGCTGTCCGACCTCGGCGTGCGCGTTGTCGCAATGATCGGGCAGTCGACGCCGAACTTCGTCCTTGCCCTGCTGATCATCTACACGCTGTCGGCGGGGTTTGGCGTTTTGCCGGCGATGGGCGAGTTTTCGCCGCTGTGGCAGGATCCGCTGCGCAATCTCGGCCAGCTGTTGCTGCCTGCGGTCACGCTTGGATTTGCCTTCGCGGCTTCGGTGACCCGCATATCGCGTTCGGCGATGCTCGATGTGCTCAGCGACGACTATGTCAGGACGGCGCGCAGCAAGGGCGTTTCGGCGCGCGACGTCATCTGGCGGCATGCTTTGCCCAACGCGCTCATCCCGGTCGTGACGCTGAGCGGCATAGAGTTCGGCTATCTCCTGGGCGGGGCAGTCATCGTCGAGCAGATCTTTGCGCTGCCCGGTCTCGGCCGCATGGTTCTGGATGCCATCCTGCAGCGCGACTATGCGCTGGTGCAGGGAAGCGTGCTGTTCATCGCCTTCAACTTCATGATCGTCAATCTCCTAGTCGACCTCGCCTATGTCGCGCTCGACCCGCGTATTCGGCTAAGCGAGCACTGATGGCGACATTGCGGGCTATACTTGCGCACACCAGCGGCCGCATCGGCGGTGCCATCGTTGCGCTTTATCTGCTGCTTGCCGTACTTGGCATGCTGGGGCTGACGCCGGACAATCCGCTGACGCAGCACCGGGTCGAGCGGCTGCATGCGCCTGACAGCATGTACTGGATGGGCACGGATCTGTTCGGCCGCGATGTCGCAAGCCGGCTGATGACCGGGATCGGCCAGTCCTTCATCGTGGCCTTCTTTTCGGTCGCCTTCGCGACACTGGCCGGCACGGTGCTCGGGCTGGCGGCAGCCTGGTTCGGGCGCCGCTGGGACGGCCTGGTAATGCGGATCATGGACGTTCTGCTGGCGTTCCCGGCGATCCTGCTGGCGCTGCTGATCGTCGCGGTTGCGGGACCGGGAACCTCCACCAGCGTCATTGCCATCGCCATCGTCTACACGCCGATCTTCACGCGCGTCGTGCGAGGTCCGGCTCTGTCGCTCAAGGCGCGCGAGTTCGTCGACGCGGCCCGCACGTTCGGCAGCAGTGCGGGCTATATCGTAACACGGCATCTGCTGCTCAATCTGGTGGCGCCACTGACGGTTCAGGTGACGCTGGCGCTGGCCTGGGCACTGCTGACCGAAGCCGGCTTAAGCTTCCTCGGGCTCGGCACGCAGCCGCCCGCCGCGTCGCTCGGCCTGATGCTGAGCGACAGCCGCAATCTGATGGAGACAGCGCCTTGGCTGATGATCTTCCCGGGCGTGGCAATCATGATCAGCATCCTCGGTTTCAACCTGCTCGGCGATGCGTTGCGCGATGTCCTCGACCCGATGATGCGGAGATCGATCGCATGATCCCGCTGCTGTCCGTCAGCGGATTGCGCGTCGGCTTCGGCCGCAACCCGAAAGCCAATGAGGTCGTGCGCGGCGTCAGCTTCGATCTCGCCGACGGCGAAACGCTGGCCATCGTCGGCGAAAGCGGCTCGGGCAAATCGGTTACGGCGCTGTCGATCAATCGCCTCGTCGATTATGGCGGCGGCCGCATCACCGCGGGCTCGATCAAGCTGAGGCGGGCCGACTACAGCATCTTCGACCTGACCGCCGCGACCGAGCCGCAACTGACGAAGATCCGCGGCGGCGAAATAGGCATGATCTTCCAGGAGCCGATGACCTCGCTCAATCCGGTGCTGACCATCGGCAGGCAGATCGAGGAATCGTTTCGCCTGCATCGCGGCCTGACCGGCCGGCAAGCGACGGCGGCGGCCAAGGACGCGCTCGACCGCGTGCGTATTCCCGACGCTGCACGGCGGCTGAAATACACGCCCAACCAGCTTTCGGGCGGCATGCTGCAGCGGGTGATGATCGCCATGGCGCTCGCGTGCAACCCGCGCCTGCTCATTGCCGACGAGCCAACGACGGCGCTGGATGTTACGGTGCAGGCGCAGATCATGGCGCTGCTCGCCGAGTTGAAGCAGGAAACCGGGATGTCGATGATCTTCATCACCCACGACATCGGTCTGGTTGCGGGCATCGCCGACAAGATCATGGTGATGCAAAGCGGAGAAGCTGTCGAGCAGGGCGCGCTGAACCAGATATTGGACGATCCGCGGCATCCCTATACGCGGCATCTGCTGCATGCGGTGCCGCATTTCACCGACGGCAGTGCGACACGCAGGGACGCGCAACGCGAAAAGCAAAAAGCTGCCGAGCCGGCGCTGAAGGTCGATGGCCTCGTGGTGCGATTTCCGGTCAAGGGTGGTTTTCTCAGCCGTACCAGCGGTGCCGTCCATGCCGTTGACGGTGTGGATTTCGAGCTGATGCCGGGCGAGACATTGGCGGTCGTCGGCGAGAGCGGTTCCGGAAAGTCCACCACCGCCCGCGCGATTCTGGGGCTGGTGCGCTCGACGCGCGGCACAATCTCGGCCAGCGCGCGTAAGGCCGCCGCCGGGCAGAGCGCCCTTCCCGTGCAGATGGTGTTCCAGAATCCCTATGGCTCGCTCAATCCCAGACTCACCGTGGAAAACATTCTCGCGGAGCCGGTGATCGCTACCGGCGGACGGATAACTGCTGAAGCGCGGGCGAAAATGGCCGCGCTGTTGAAACGCGTCGGCCTTCCGGAAAACAGCCTGCAGCGCTATCCGCACGAATTCTCCGGCGGCCAGCGGCAACGCCTGTGCATCGCTCGCGCGCTGATGCTCAATCCTTCGGTTGTCGTCCTCGACGAAGCGGTTTCGGCGCTCGATGTGTCGGTGCAGGCCAGGGTGCTGGAGCTTTTGATCGAGCTGCAGCGTGAATTCGGGCTGGCCTATCTGTTCATCTCGCATGACATGGCTGTCGTCGAGCGGATCGCCCATCGCATCGCGGTCATCTATGCCGGCCAGATCGTCGAGATCGGCGATGCCAGATCGGTGCTCTCGGAGCCGAAGCACTCCTATACCAAACAGCTTATCGCGGCCGTTCCCTCCATAGATCGGCGGCATGAACGTTTCGAGCTGGATACGCGCCAGGTCCCCTCGCTCGTGCGTCCGCTGGGATTTGAGCCAGGCCCGGCCAATTGGCAGCAATTCGGGCCGGATCATAGAGCACGGGTGGAAGTGTGATGATTGTCGCCCAAAGATATGAAAGGCCAGAGGGACAGCACCCCCCTCTGTCCTGCCGGACATCTCCCCGGCAAGGGGGGAGATTGGATGTCGCGTCGGCTTTCGCCAATTTTCAACGCGGAAGGAAATGGGCGCGGGGGGCGAAACTGCCAATCTCCCCCCTTGCGGGGGAGATGTCCGGCAGGACAGAGGGGGGTGGGAAGGATCACTGCCTCTCAGACGGAGGCTGGCGTTGACCGACCTCGCCCAGCTTTTCAACCGCGCGTTCGCGCCGCTCGAAGCGGCGGTGACGGAGGGCCGTATTCCAGGCGGCGTGTTGGGTCTCGTCGAGCGCGGCGGCACACGGATGGTGCGGGCGACAGGCCTCGCCCAGCGCGTGCCTGATATCAGGCCGATGCATATCGAAACATGGTTCGATCTGGCGTCGCTGACCAAAGTCATCTTCACCACGCCGCGAATCCTGGCGCTGGCGGAACAAGGGGTCATCGATCTCGACGCACCGCTGATCTCGGTGCTGCCCGACCTGCGCCAATATGACGAAAAAGCATGGGAACGGAAGGTGACGTTTCGCCAGTGTCTCGGTCATCAGACGCCGTTTCCCGCCGTTGCGCCGATCTACACCTATGGGCGTGACCCCGAGCTGCTGCGCGCCTTCATCCTGCAGCGCGAATGGCAGGCTGGGGAGCCGGTCTATTCCGATATCAACTTCATCCTGCTCGGCTTTGTTCTGGAGCGCCTGTCCGGCAAGACCATTCGCGACATGGATCCCGGCCCGGGCTTCGCGTTCTCCGCCGAACCGGATCGAGCGGCGGCGACCGAAGACTGCACATGGCGCCATCGCGTGCTGTCAGGCGAGGTCCACGACGACAATTGCTCGGCATTGCAAGGGGCCGCTCACGCCGGGCTGTTCGGAACGGCAGCTTCGGTCCTCGACTTTGCGCGAGGGCTGCTCGACGGGACCGGCGCGTCGCAGCGTTCGATAGCGCTGATGCGCACGCCCTTGTCGGCAACCCGCACCCATGGCTGGGAGCGACCCTACGAAGGCTGGTCCGGCGGCGCGCTGTGCAGCCCCGAAACCATCGGGCATACCGGCTTCACCGGCACCGGGCTGTGGATCGACTTCGACGAAGGCAGAGCATGGACCTTGCTCACCAATCGGATTCATCCGACACGTCATTTCAACAGCGGGATCGCAGCGCTTCGCCAAGTGGTCGGCGATCTCGTCAATGGAGCCTGACAGTCATGAATCCGAAAAATGCCGAACCAATGTGGGCCGTCGGACTGATGACCGGCACCGTGCTGGACGGCAATATCGACGTCGCGCTGATCAAGACCGACGGCGAGCGGATCGCTGATTTCGGCACCTACACGCTGGCCCCCTACCCGCAGTCGATCCGGACCTTGCTGGAAGAGACGCTTGGCCAGGCAAGGAGCTGGAATTTCACCGGGCCGGAACCGGCAATCTTCCACGAGGCGGAGGAGGCGCTGACGCGCGCCCAGTCCGCGGCGGTCAAGGATCTTGTCGAAAGCCACGGCCTGACCATGGCCGACATCGGCGTCGTCGGCTTCCACGGCCAGACCGTGCTGCATCGTGCCCCGCAAGCCGGCCGGCTCGGCCAGACCCGCCAGCTTGGCGATGGCGAACTGATGCATGCCATCCTGGGCACTAAAGTCGCCTATGACTTCCGCTCGGCCGACATGCGCGCCGGCGGCCAGGGCGGGCCGCTGTCGGCCGCCTATCACGCCGCGCTGCTGCGCGAAGCCGACGCCAGCGGCGACACGGCGGTGCTCAATCTCGGCGGCGTCGCCAACATCACCTGGTGGGACGGCAAGGACAATGTCGTCGCCTTCGACACCGGGCCGGCCAATGCACCGCTGAACGATTTCATCAAGTCGAAGGGGCTCGGCGAAATGGACCGCGACGGCGCCTTTGCGCGCGCCGGCACGGTCGACGAGGCACGGCTGGCCAAGCTCCTGCAGCATCCCTACTTGACCAAGCCCTATCCGAAATCGCTGGATCGGTTCGATTTCGGCGCCTCGATGGCGGACGGGATGAATGCCGAGGATGGCGCAGCCCTGCTGACGGCCTTCACCGCGGCCGCCGTCGGCAAGGCGCTCGATCTTCTACCACACCGGCCGAAGCGGCTGGTGGTCAGCGGCGGCGGTCGACACAACCCGACGATGATGGCCATGCTTGCCAGCCGCGCCGGTGTCGACGCCGTGCCGGCCGAGGCGATGGGCTGGAAGGGCGATGCGGTGGAGGCGGAGTGCTTTGCCTTCCTGGCAGTGCGCGTGCTCAGAGGCTTGCCGATCAGCTTCCCCAGTACTACCGGTGTGCCCCAGCCGATGCGCGGCGGACGCCTTGCCGGCTAATCAAGCCGCCAATCTCTTCTGCAGGAAGATACGGCTGCGGCCCATGGGAAAATCGGCAAGCACGCCGAAGGACTGATAGCCCTGGCGCTCATAGGCCTTGGCAGCCTTGGGATTGAACGTGTCGATCCAGGCGCCGTGGCAGCCGCGCGCCATTGCCTCCCTCTCGGCCGCTTCGAGCATCCGGCCGGCCATGCGCTGGCCGCGCAGCCGTTCATCCACCCAGAGCCATTGCACATAGAGCCAGCCCCAGGCGGTATATCCCGAGATGCCGGCGACAATAGCACCGCGCTCATCGCGTACGAACACGGCCAATGCCTTCCTGCCGGAGGCACCGACATCACTGTCGTTGAACGCCGCAAGCCGCTCCCCGAGAAAAGCGAGTTCCTGCGGCAGGGGATTGGCGGTTGTCTCAAGCGTTGTATTGTCCATCCATCAAGCATCTATCGAAGGACCGGACCGAGACGCAAGCCTGGCTGCGCTATAGCTTCGGCGAACGCCACGCCGCCGCCGCAGCAGCGATCAGCATCAGCAAGGCTGCAACCAGCGCCGATGCCGCAAAACCGAATGTGGAATAAAGCGGTCCGAACGCCGTGGTGCCGACGAACACCGCGAGATAGGTGACCGCGCTGTTCAGACCCATGATCGTGCCGCGGCGCGCAGGATCGAGCGCCGAGAGGCGCATCACCAGGACGTTCAATCCGAAATGATTGGCAAGGCCCCAGACGGCTATCATCGCTATGGTCAAATGGAAACTACCGCTCGCCGCGGCAATCGCGACATAGACGACCGCGACGAGCAGGTAGGCAAACGGCATGACACGCCGCGCACCCAGGCGATCGATAACGCCGTCAAGAAGTGCCGCCGCACCAAAGCCGGCGCCATAGGCGAGCGCGGCAAGCCCATTGGCACTGACCGGCCGTCCCAAGCCATTGTGAAGGTGATCGCCAAGATAGCCGTAGACGCCGTAGAACGCGGTCATGAAGGCGGCGCAGGCAACCAGAAGCGGCACGATGCCGGGAACGCTCAAGGCGCCCAGCGGGGTCGGCGCCGGACCGCTCTTCCTGACATCGCTCAGCGACGTCAGCGACAGGCTGGCCAAGGCGAGTGTTGCAAGCACCGCGACCGCCGCGAAAACGGCGCGCCAATGCACCAGATCGGCAAGTACGGCCGACAGCGAAACCCCGGCGACCATGCTCAGTGTCCAGCCGGTCAGCACGACCCCTATAGTGCCGCTTTCACGACCGGGCGGTGCAATCGCGGCGGAGCTGGCGTAGATTGCCGGCATGGCGACACCTGCAGCGATGCCGGCGAGAAGCTGGGCCGCGACCAGCGCCGTCACTGTCGGCGCAGCGGCGCTGGCGACGAGCGCTATCGCCAGCAGCAGCAACGCTCCTTGCAGCATGCGGCGGGCACCAAGCCGGTCGATATAGCGCGCCAGGAACAAGGCGCTCGCCGACGTACCGAGTCCGAACGCGGCGGACGCGATCATAACCGCCGGCACACTTGTGCCGAACGACGTGGCCACGGCCGGTGCGATCGGACCGAGCACCAGCGAGTTCGAGCCGATCACGGCAATGCACCCGGTCAGCAGGTAAGCGAGTGCCGGGATTGGCGGCTTGGGGGCAGCTGCGAATGTGGCGACTTGATCAGTGTTCGACATATGGCAATAATGGCCGTATTAAATTCTGCATCAATCGGGAATTTTAATATGAATGAAGAAACAGATGGCATTCCGCAGAACAGGCCTGCCGCCCGCGATATCGATGTAACCGACCGAAAGATATTAGGCGTTCTGGTCGACGATGCCACGATCAGCTATGCCGAGCTCGGCGACCGCGTCGGCCTTTCACCGCCGGCAGCCCATGAACGCGTCAAGCGCCTCCGGCGCAGCGGCGCCATCCGCAACACCGCGGTCATCATCGATCCCAAGGCGGTGCGCAAGCCGCTGCTTGCCTTCGTCCATATCGACACGAAGGGGTGGGGAAAGACGCCGGAGCTGATGGCAATTTCCGAACACCCCGAAGTCGAGGAGATCCACTCGGTGGCCGGCGACACATGCATGCTGATCAAGGTCCGCACCGAGGACACGCGGGCACTCGAAGGGCTGCTGTCGCGCCTGTACGAAACACCCGGCGTTACCTCGACGCGAAGCTACGTCGTGCTCTCGACCTATCTCGAGCGGCCGGTGCAGCCGGGGATTACGACGGAGTGGCCGACGCCCCGACACATGGCCAAGCCGCTCTATTAACTCAAACGATCCTCACGCGTATCCAAAGTCGAACCGGGAACGTCTTAGGCACTGCATCCTGTGGATCGGGCCGGTTTCGTTTTCGCCGGTTCCTTGGGTCCGACCGATGTCTGTTGCGCAACCGGAGACACGCGATGAGAAAATTGATCGTGGGCAGCTTCATCTCGCTGGACGGCGTCATCGAGGCACCAATGGAATGGGCCTCGCCCTTCTTCGACGAGGAGATGAAGGAGCACTCCTATGAAAAGGCCGGCGAGGCGGATTTTTTCCTGCTCGGCCGCGTCACCTATGAAATGTTTTCGGCGCGTTGGCCGCAGGTCAAAGGCAGCAAGTACATGGACCGCATGAACGGGCTGAAGAAGCTCGTCGCGTCGCGCAGCCTCAAGGAAGTAAGCTGGAACGCGTCGCTGATCGAAGGCGACGTCGCTGCCGAAATCGCTGGTATCAAGCAGCAAAGCGGCGGCAACATATTGAAGTATGGAGTGAGCAATCTCGACCAGACGCTGCTCGCCAACAGGCTTGTCGACGAGTATCAACTCTCGATCGTGCCGACCCGCGTTGGCCAAGGCAAACGCGCTTTCCAGGATGTCGACCCGTCGCTGGTCAAGCTGGAGCTTATAGATACGCACCGTTTCAAGAACGGCGTCATTACGCTGACCTATGTCCCGCAATGATCGTGTACCATGAAGATGCAGCCTAGACTTGACCCGACAGGGCTTTTCGACGTCCGCTATGCCGGCTTCCTGGGAACAGTCGCGCATTTGCGTGGACGGCTGCACCGCTACTGCGCACGCATGACCGGTTCGGCGCTCGACGCCGAAGACGTGATGCAAGAGGCGCTGTTCGAGGCGTATCGGAAGATCGAGAAGCTGGACGATGCGAGCGCCCTTCGCCCCTGGCTGTTTCGCATCGCGCATAATCGCTGCATCGATTTCCTGCGAAGCCGGCAGGTGCGCCAGCAGGCTGAGGCCAATTTCGCCGAGGACGAGATCATCCTGCCGGTCGAGCCGGCGGGCCAGGGCGCCGATCGCGCGATCGAACGGCTGGTGATCCACCTGCCCCCCAAGGAACGCGCCTGTGTCCTGCTCAAGGATGTATTCGACTATTCGCTAGAAGAGATTGCCGATCTCGTCGGCTCGACGGTGGGTGGCGTCAAGGCCGCGTTGAACCGTGGCCGCTCGAAATTGGCCGCCTTGTCGGGCGAGCCAATCGTCCGTTCGGAGCGCCAAAGCGATCCGGAACTTCTGGAATTGCTCAGGCGCTATGTCGAATTGTTCAACCGCCGCGACTGGGACGGCGTACGGGCGCTGACCAGCGCCGACGCACAATTGCGGGTCGCGGATTGCTTCAAGGGCAGGCTGTCGGAATCACCTTACTTCGTCGAATACGAAAGAGCCTCGACGGCCTGGAAAATAGCGATTGGCGAGATTGATGGCGAGGCGGTGCTGCTCGTGCTCCACCATGGCGAAGCCGGTTGGAAGCCGGCCCATCCCGTTCGGATCGAAGCCGCCGGCGGGATCATAAATCGCATCACCGATTATTATGCCTGCCCCTGGATCATGCCGACGGCTGGTTCGGTGGTCGTTTCCGGGCGGCCTAACTGTCCGGCATCGACCTCAATGAAATGGGATCGATGCCGGACAAGACATAGGCGGCCTACTGAAGCTTCGCCTGCAAGGCGTTGACGTCATCCGTCGTCATTTCGCCGTCGGTCGTCACCTTGCCGTCGACGATCTTCCAGAGCCGGAACGGGCCCGTGATGTCGCCATACTTATCGAAGGCGACCGGACCGATGACGCCTTCGTAGCGGATCGGCTTGCCCTCCTTGATCAGGCTGAGCGCCTTGGCGAACTCGTCCTTGCCGGCATAGATCGGCGTACCGGCCGGGTCGACCGCCTTGTACATCGCATCCTTGATTTTGGCCGGATCCTCAGAGCCGGCAATGGCGATTGCCAAGCCGACAATGGCGCCGGCATCATAGGACCGGTCGGCTGCGGGATTGGAGGGTTCGATGCCCGAAAATTCCTTGTAGTTCTTGGTGAAATACTCGGTCGATGCGGTCGGGCTGGTGCCCGAGGACGTGCCGTAGGCGTCCTTCAAATAGTCGGCGCCGACGGATTCGATGAAGTCCGGGCTGTTCATGCCGTCATTGAGCAGGAATTTCTGGACACCGCCCTGCGAAATCCAGGTGCGGGCGATGGTTGCGCCGTCGACAGGTGTGCTGACGAGATAAAGCCCATCGGGCTCGCCGGCCATCGCCGCGGTAACTTCCGAGGCATAGCTCGATTGCTTTTCATTGTAGGGCGTGTCGGAGACGATGGTGCCGCCGAGCGCCTTATAGGCGCGCGAAAATTCCGCCACCATGTTGACGCCGAAGTCGTTGTTGACGTGGACGACCGACAGCTTCTTGAAACCCTTGTCGATGGCGTATTTGGCGGCGGCGACGCCTTGCAGTGCGTCCGAGGTGATGGTGCGGAAGAAAATGCCGTTGGTCTTGCCGTCGCGCCCAAGCGCCGTCAGCGTCGGCGACGAGGAAGCAGGCGACACCTGGACGATCTTGGCCGGAGCGGTGACCGAGGTCAGGATCGGAATCGACACCGAGGAGATGATGCCGCCGATGATCACCGGCACCTTCTTGACCTGCACGAGCTGCGTCGCGGCATCGACGGCGATGTTGCCCTGGCTCTGGCTGTCGCGGGTGTCGGTCGCTAGATCGCAGCCGCGCACGCCGCCCGCCTCGTTGATATCGCGGAAGGCCATTTCGACCGATTTGGCGCCTGCCTGGCCGTACTCGCCGGCCGGGCCTGTCAGTTCCATGACAAGGCCGACGGTGATCTTGCAATCGGCGGCTTGCGCTGCACCGGCCGCTGTCAGCAGAGCGAGCGCGGTGGTGATCTGAAGTATGGTCTTTTTCATTGTTGTTCCCCTTTCGTTACACGACTCTCATTGATGTCTTGAGCCCTGTTCAGCCTTCAGGCATCTGCAGCCAGGTTTCATGCAGATGTCGCCATTCGACGCCGTTGGGCGCCGATGAACTGGTGGTGAAAACGGCACTCGAGCGACGGCGGCTGTGCTTGCCGGCGCGCTGCTGTGCTTCGATGTAACAGACGAGGATCGTGTCGCCTTGTTGCCAGCCGGCCCGGATATCCTCGATCGAGATACTGAAATCGCCCTCAGAGGTGGCGCGGCTTGCCCTGACATGGTCGAGCACCGCGTCACGATCGAGGACCTTGCCATCCGGCGCAACCATGCAGAAGCCTTCGCCCATGACGTGCTCGAAGCGCCTGAAATCTGCATTGTCCGCACTCGCCGCATTGAACCAGTCGACGAAGAAGCGGTGGAGATCGACCACCTCGGCGCTGGCGCGGGAAAGCAAGGAGGGCTTTTCGTCCATGGCCGCGTTCATTTCCTGCCTGCATTCAAATTGTAATGCATGATCGAGCCGTGGCGGCCGTGACGGTCGCGTTCCAATGTGTAGACGTCGCCCAGCGGCCCACGGCTTTGCGCGATCACGGCAGCGATCCTCGCCCGGTCGTCGACATCGAGCGCGATGTCCATGATTCTGGCATTGGCAAGGGCGTGCGCCTGGTTGCGGGCGCCGACGATGACGGCCGCCACTTGCGGCTGCTCCAGCACCCAGGCGCTGGCGATGGTGGCGATATCGACGCCGTGGCGGTCGGCGACGGCCTTCAGTGTGCGAAGCAACTCTTGGAAAAGCTCCCAACCGCCGAAGTCGTCGATGATCAGCTTGTATTTCACCAGCGACCGGTTTTCGAGCGGCGTCTGCGGCTCGGTAACGCCAAGCCATTTTTCGCTGAGGAAGCCGCCCGCCACCGAACCGTAGCAGAGGAAACTGACGCCATGCCGGCTGGCGAGTGCTGCAAGGCTGTTGGCCGGCCGCTGGTCGAGCACGGAGTATTGCAATTGCTGGCTGACCAGCGGCACACCTGCGGCCAGGATCTCGGCCAGCCGCGGCGTGTCGAAGTTCGTGGTGCCAATGTTGCGCACCTTGCCTTTCCTGCGGATTTCGTCGAGCCAGCCCATCGCATCGACATAGCGGGGCACCGAATAGTCCCACCAATGGAACTGCACAAGATCGAGCCGCTCAGTCTTCAACCGCCGCAGCGACTGGTCGACGATGCTGCTGATGTAGTCGCGGCTGATCGTGGAAAGCCGCTCGAGGTCAGGCACCAGCTTGGTGTGCACCTTCATCTTGGCGGCAGCGTCGAGGCCACGCTCATTGGCAAGGCGCAGGCGCGCCGCGCCGATCAGCTCTTCGACACCGGTATAGATATCGGCGCAATCATAGGTCCTGATGCCGGCGTCGAAGGTGACGATCAGGTCGGTCACCGCCTGTTGGCAGTCGATCGCGCCGTGCCCGCCGGCAAGCTGCCAGCCGCCGCGAATGACGCGCGAGATCGTGTAGCCGGGGCTGAGCTCGAATGCCTTGGCGGTCATCTCCGGTCATTCTCCTTGGGCAGCGGCACCGCCGTGGTCTCTGAATGGCTGAACCGCCGCTTGCCGGTCCTGATGATCCGCAGCCGGCTGGCGCAATTGGGATCGGGACAGGCGATCTCGGCGTCCGATGTCATCCAGTCGTTCCTGTGGGTCGGGCGCTGCTTTGCTGCTAGAAGCGGCAACACGGCCGCGATGGAATAGATCGAGAAACCTTGCCCCGCCGGCATCGACAGCATCTCGCCCTTCAACTCGAAATGGTCGCCGGGCTTGGCGCCGCAATAGATCGGCTTACCCTTGGGGATGACCGCCTCGACGCGAAGGTCGAAGAGTTCGAAACTGTCGTCGGTCTCAGCCATTCAGATCTCCACCCGGGTGAAGGTGATGTCGCAGGCGCCGTTGCGGCGGATCACGCCACAAGCGGCTGCGAATTTATCGCGCTCCTCAGGCAGCACCTGCGCGACGACGCTTCCGGCAAGCCAGCCGATCGGGAACAGCAGGCGTGCACCCTGTCCATAAAACAAGCCGATGTCGAAGATGGCATTCGGGTTGCCACCCCACATACGCGGCGGCACGTAGCACAACACGATGTCGCCTGGCTGCGGCGTCAGCGTTGCATTCTCCGCTGGCAAGGGCCGGGCATAGGTTTGGCCCTCAAGTTCGGCTGATGGAACCGGGCAGGAGATTTCCGGCCCCGTCCACATCGCATGGATGCCGGCAACGATTCGCGGCCGGTCGAGATAGGCCAGCAGGAAGGCGGCGTTGTCAGGCGCCTTTTCAGGCAACAGCAGCGCGGTCACGGAAAGCTGTGAGCGCGGCTCGGTGATGCTGATGCCAGGCGCCGTCATGCCCTCAATCCTTCCTTGCTTGTGGACTGAAGTTTGTCGCGCAGGAAGGCGAAAGGCCGGCTTATGTCGGCCACCAGCGCCTCGCGCGCCGCTTGCGCATCCTGCCTGGAAAGCGCTGCGACGATGCTGCGGTGGTAGTGGGCGGTATCGACCTCTCCGGCATCCGAAAAGGCGTAGATGGCGACGCGGATACAAGGTCCGGATTGGAGCCACAGGCTCTCGATCATCGGGATCAGCACGGCGGAACCGCAGCAGCGGTAGATCTCGAAGTGGAAGCTCTGGTTGAGCGTCGCCTCGCGATCGATATCCTTCTTGTGCTTCAGCGCCCGCATCTCGTCCCATTCGCCGAGCATGGCCTCGACCGAAGCAATCTGGCGCGCGTTCATGCGCGTCGCGGCCAAGGCGATCGCTTCACCCTCGATCAGAGAGCGGGCCCGCAAGAGGTCGTCGATGCGCTCCAGCGTGATCGGCGGCACGCGCACCGAGCGGTTGGGAAGCGCCTCCAGCGCCTTCTCGGTGATCAGCCTTCCGAGCGCCTCGCGCACCGGCATGGTGCTGGTGACCAGCGCGTCGGCGAGGCCGCGGATGGTCAGAACCTGGCTCGGCTCGAAAAGGCCGCCGATCAAGGCGCGGCGCAGCTCCGAATAGACGCGATCCTGCACGGTCTCGCGCCCGACCGGCGTAAGCTGGGCGGCGATCACCTCATTGTTCTTTTCGATGGCGGCCTTCTGCATGGGCAGTCCCGGTCTCTGGCCCGTTTTCGGCTTGCGCAAGAAATTAAAGCCGAATAGCGTGATCAAAGCAAGTGTGATCACAAATCAAATCATAGGCGACGAAGATCGCTTTCGGCCAGAGGGATTGATGAGCGACACGACGGAACGGCAGGAGGAGATCCGCACGCCGGTCCTCACGGCCAGGAACGTCCTCAGACGCTTCGGCGGCCTGGTCGCGGTCAACAATGTCTCGTTCGACGTCCGGCCGGGCGAAATACTTGGCCTCATTGGCCCGAACGGCGCCGGCAAGACCACGATGTTCGACTTGCTCGCCGGCAGCATTCTACCGACTAGCGGCGAAATCCTCCTCAACGGCGTATCGGTGTCGGGGGAAGCAGCCCATCGCCGCATCGGTCGCGGCCTTGGCCGCACGTTCCAGATCCCCCGGCCCTTGCCTAACCTGACGCTGATCGAAAACGTCATGCTGGCCGCGCAGGGGCAGGCCGGAGAAAAACTGCTCGCCAACTTCCTGACACCCCGGCGGGTCGCTGCCGAAGAAAGGGCTGCCGAGACGAGAGCTATCGAGCTGCTCGAGCTCGTCACGATCGCTCACCTCGCGCACGAACCTGCGCGCGTGCTTTCAGGCGGCCAGCGCAAGCTGCTCGAGCTGGCCCGCGTGATGATGGCCGATCCGGCGATCATCCTGCTCGACGAGCCGGCGGCCGGGGTCAACGCGACATTGCTCGAAGTCATCATCGACCGCATCCGCGACATCAATGCGCGCGGCATCACTTTTCTGCTGATCGAACACAATATCGACATGGTGACGCGGCTTTGCCATCGCGTGCTGGTCATGGCGAGCGGTCAGCTTCTGTGCGAAGGCACCCCGGACGAAGTGGCGCGCGACCCACGCGTCATCGAGGCCTATCTCGGGGGCGCGGCATGAGCCAAAGGGTACTCGACGTCCGCGATCTCGAAGCCGGCTACGAGCCTGGCGTTCCGATCGTGCGCGGCGCTTCGATCACCGTCGACCAGGGCGAGATCGTCGTCGTTCTCGGTCCCAACGGCGCCGGCAAGTCGAGCCTTATCAAGGCAATCGCCGGCCTTGTCCCGATCACCGGCGGCACGGTGCTGCTGGACGGCAAGGATATCACGGCGTCGCCCGCCCACACCATGGTCCGCCTTGGCCTTGCCTTCGTGCCACAAACAGAGAACATCTTCCCGCTGATGTCGGTCGAGGACAATCTAAGGGTCGCCTGCGGCATCCTGAGGCCGCGCGAGACGCCAGCCCGCATCGGGGAAATGTATGCGGCCTTCCCCGATCTCGCCCGTCAGCGCAAGACCGCCGCCGGCAACCTGTCGGGTGGACAGCGGCAAATGCTGGCCGTCGCGCGGGCGTTGATCATCCATCCCAAGGTGCTGGTGCTTGACGAGCCGTCGGCCGGTCTGTCGCCGAAATTCGTGTCGATGGTGTTCGAGATGCTGGCCGGCATCCGCGAATCCGGCGTCACCATCCTGCTGGTCGAGCAGAACGCCAAGGCAGCGCTTGCCATCGGCGACCGCGCCTATGTGCTGGTTGAGGGCAAGGAGCGGCACCAGGGTGTCGCCGCCGAGCTCTGGAACGATCCAGTCGTCGCTGAACTCTATCTTGGCCAGCGCCGCCTCGACCTTGGACAAGGGAGTGCGGCATGAGCCTGCAATTTGTCGTAGACGGACTGCTGGCAGGTTCCATGATCGGCCTCGGCGCAATCGGCGTAACTCTCACCTATTCGATCCTGCGGTTCTCGAACTTCGCCCATGGCGACTTCATGGCCTGGGGCGCCTATGCGACGCTCGCCGTCGTCGGGGCCATCGGCGCGATGTTCGGCAAGATCGCGCCGATCGCTCCCCTCTCCTTCGGTTGGCCGCTGGTCGTCGCGCTCATCATCGGCATGGCGGCCACCGGCATGCTGGCGCTGGCGCTCGACATGGTGTTGTTCGCGCGGCTGCGCGCCAAGGGCCAGGCGATCATCGTGGTGATGGCGAGCTTCGGCGCCTCGATGGCGCTGAGAAGCCTGCTCGAATTCATCTTCACCTCGCGTCCGACCTATTTTAGCCGGGCCATCCAGATCGCGATGCCGATAGGCTTCGGCATCCGCATCACCCCCGACCAGATCGCGCTGCTGCTGCTGACCGCCGTCCTGGTGCTCGGTGTGCATCTTCTGATGACGCGGACCCAGACCGGCCGCTCGATGCAGGCGTTGAGCCAGAACGCGGCACTTGCCCGCATCGTCGGCATCGACGTCGCCAAGGTGGTGCGCGTCACCTGGATCATCGGCGGCGCGCTGGCCTGCGTCGCCGGCGTCATGATCGGCATTCTCATCCAGATCCGCCCGTTCATGGGTTTCGAGATGCTGCTGCCGATGTTCGCGGCCGCCATCCTCGGCGGCATCGGCAGTGTGCCCGGCGCCGTCCTCGGCGGTTTGATCATCGGCATGGCCGAAGCGGGTGCCGTGCAATTGATCGGCGCCGAATGGCGGGCAGCCGTTTCCTTCGTCATCCTGATGGCGGTGCTGTTCGTGCGGCCCATCGGCCTTTTCGGAGTGAGGGAACGCTGATGGATCTGCTCGGCTACGGCGCTTTCTTCCTGACCACCGCGCTGATCTTTTCGCTCGTCACGCTCGGGCTCAATTTGCAGTGGGGGCTGACCGGGCTTTTCAATGTCGGGGTCGCCGGCTTCGTTGCCATCGGCGCCTACACCTCGGCACTGCTGACCACGCCCGACGATGCCGCGCGGCTCGGCGGCTTCGATCTGCCGATCCTTGTCGGCTGGCTCGGCGCCATGCTGGTGGGCGGTGTCGCCGCCGCCATCACCGGCATCGCCACGCTGCGCCTGAGATCGGACTATCTGGCGATCACTACTTTCGGCGTCGCCGTCGTCGTGCAACTGGTAGCGCTCAATGCCCAGAAGCTGACCGGCGGCCCGTTCGGCATCGGCTTCATTCCGCGTCCGTTCGGCGGTCTCGCCGAAACGCCGTTGCTGTTCAACCTTTCGAACCTTGCGATCGTCTCGGTGGTGACGCTGATCGTCTATCTCGCGCTGGAGCATCTGTCGCGCAGCCCGTGGGGGCGCGTGTTGAAGGCGCTTCGCGAGGACGAGCGGGCGGCGATATCCCTAGGTAAAAGCGCACGTTTCTACCGTGTCCAGGCCTTTGCCGTGGGCGGTGCCATCATGGCACTTGCCGGCGCGTTGCAGGCGCATTTCACCGGCTTCATCGCTCCGGACAATTATTTGCCGGCGCTGACTTTCCAGGTCTGGGTGATGCTGATCGTTGGCGGCTCGGGCAGCAACATCGGCGCCGTCATCGGCAGCATCCTGGTCTGGGCGATATGGGCCGGATCGGGAGCCTTGACGAGTGTGTTGTTCTCGCCCGAACAACAGGCCCGCGCCGCCTCGCTGCAGATCGTGGCGATCGGCGTGATGCTGTGCGTCATCCTGCTGGTCAGGCCGAACGGCCTGTTCGGCGACAGGCCGCGGCGTGTGAGGTTTGGCAAGAGCACGAAAGTGACACCGGACGAGAGCGCTGCAAGGTCATGAGCAGCGTTGCCATGCCACGCGGCCTGTCGCTATGGCACGCGGTCGGCCGCAACCGCCGCGACCGGCCCGCTCTCGAAGGTGCACTCGATGTCGATCTGGCGATTGTCGGCGGCGGATTTTCTGGCCTTTCAACCGCGCTGCACACCGCCGAGAAAGGCGTCGCGGTCGCCGTCCTCGAGGCAGAAATCATCGCCTGGGGCGCGACCGGCAGGAACGCCGGCTTCGTCGTGCCGAATTTCGCGAAAAGAGACCCCGACGATATCATTGCCCAGCTCGGGCCCGAACGCGGCGAACGCCTTATCGGGTTCGCCACCGGCAGCGCCGACCTCGTCTTCAACCTGATCAAGCGGCACGGCATAGAATGCGATGCAGTTCAGAGCGGCTGGATACAACCCGCCCATTCGCCGGCCGCTTTGGAAAAAACTAGATCGCGCGCCGAACAATGGGCGCGACGCGGAAGGCCGGCTGTCGCGCTGGATAGACAGGCGGTCGAGGAACTGACCGGCGTTCGCGGCTATCTCGGCGGCTGGATGGACAGGTCGGGCGGTGTCCTCAATCCGGTCGAATATGCGCGCGGGCTCGCCGACGCGGCGGAAAGGGCCGGAGCGCTCATCTTCGAGCATACGCGTGTCGCGTCGATCGATCACGTAGGCGATGGTTGGGCTTTGAAGACGGCCTCCGGTTCGGTCCGCGCCGAAAAAGTGCTGGTCGCCACCAACGCCTATGGCGGCGCGCTGGATTGCGCGCTGCAGCGAACCTATTTCCCGCTGAAAATCTTCCAGATCGCGACGGCGCCGCTGCCGCGCGAAATACGCACCCGCTTGCTTCCGGGCGGGCAAGGCGTCGGCGACACCAGGCGCAATCTTTTCACCTTCCGCTTCGATAGCGAAAACCGGCTGATCACCGGCGGCATGCATGTTTTTGGCCCCGGTGCCGACACGCGGGTGCCGCGGGCGATCTGGAGACGGCTCGCCAAGCACCTCGATCTCCCGGACATCCCGCCGCTTGAATATAGCTGGTCGGGGATGGCTGCCGTCGAGCCCGACTTCCTGCCGCACCTCGTCGATCTCGGCCCCGGCCTGATCGCGGGCTTTGCCTGTAACGGGCGCGGCATCGCCATGACGACTGCCATGGGCAAGGTGCTTGCCGACTGGGCTGATGGAACAAAGCCTCAGGATTTGCTGCTGCCGTTTGCGCCGCCGTCGCCGATCCCGTTCCACAGCCTGATGCGGCATGCACCAAACATGGTGCTCCCCTGGAGCATGCTGCGCGACCGGCTGGATGGCTGATCGACGTGCGTGTCTGTCCGCCGTCCTGATACCCGAACTGCTAGACTCACTCACATCATGTTGTTAACGACAGCGGATGAAGCAGAACTATCTTTATCTCATCATCGGCGCTTTGGTCGTCGCCGTCATTGCCTTGGGCATTTACGTTTATCGCGAGGAGACTAAGCCGAAAGGCGTGGAACTTCGTATCGACGATTCCGGCATTTCAGTTCAGGAAAAGTAGATCACATATTCCTGTTACCCGATTTTGCGCTGGAAGTCGGCTTGCACCGCCTCACCCCAACTCCAACGTCGTTATCGCATAGACACCAGACTGCATGAGCTGCGGCGCCTTTCCCTTGTACATTCGAGCGGTCTCGAAGCCCGGCTGAAGGCCGGCGGACGACAGCAAAGCTGCAAATTGCCCGCTGGTTTCGGGAACGTCGAGATGGACGTTTCCGGGACCGCACATGTGCGCAAGCGTGGCGAAGAGACGGCTTGCCGCGTCCAGATCGTCGGCAAAAAGCGGGCCGATCTTGAAGCCGTCCCGGCATTGGCGCGCGACGCCGTATCCCGCAATGGCGCCGTGCTTGATGATCGCAAGCGCCATATGCGGCGGGCGCAGCCAATGTTCCAGGAAGGATCGCCTCGGGCCGGGAAAGAAGCGGCGGTCATAGTCCAGTATGTCCGGCACGAGTTCCGGTCCTATGGCGCGAATCTCACTGCCGGCGGCTGCCGGGACATTCGGTGATCCCATGAACCGGATCGTACCGGTAGGCCGGCGCAAAGCCCATACTGCGGTAGTTGGCCTGCTGTTCGACGACGCCGTCGAGGCCGATCGTGCGCTTGCCGAGCCGCGCCATGCCGGCATCCCAAACGGCCTTGCCGTGGCCTTGGCCACGCCTGTCCGGCCGGCAGATGTAGAGGCCGATGAAGCCGAAATCGTCGCCATAGGCAACGGCCGAAATACCGGCCGACAATTCGCCGTCGACAAAGGCGCCGATGAAGCCCTGCGGGTCGGCTGCCTGGAACAGCGCGGCGTCGCCGAGGCCGGGATTCCAGCCTTCCGCCGCCGCCCAATCGACAAGGGTTTCCACTTCGTCACGTGCGAGCGTTCGGATCGTTCGGGGCATTGCGATCAATCGGCGGCACCAGGCGCGAAGGATTTCAGCGCACCATGATAGGGCTTTGCCAATGGGCTTGCATAGGCGCCGCGCTTGGATGTCGTCAGGCCAAGCGCGATCAATGCCTCGGCCTGTTTCACCGCAGCGCCCACGCCGTCGACGACCGGAAGCCCGAATTCCCGCTGCAGCGCCACCGCCAGGTCGGCCATGCCGGCACAGCCGAGCACGATCGCCTCGGCGCGATCCTCGTCGATGGCGCGCGCAATCTCGTTGCGCAGCCTGGGCAGTGCGCCGGACGCCGGATCTTCGAGGGCAAGAACCGGGATATCGGCGGCGCGCACACGCGCCCGCCCCGCCATGCCATAGCGCTGGACCAGCCCTTCGACCGGCACGCGCGAACGCCCGGTGGTGGTGACGACGGTGAAGCGCTGGGCGATAAACGAGGCCGTGCTGAGCGATGCCTCACAGATGCCGATGACCGGAATGTTAGCCATGGCGCGTGCGGGATCAAGGCCGGTATCGTCGAAACAGGCAATGATCGCGGCTTGCGCGCCCGAGCGTTCGCCGGCGGCGATCTCGACCAGCAGGCCGGGCACGGCAAGCGCCTCGTCATAATAGCCTTCGATCGACACAGGTCCCATCGTCGAGGTGACCGCAACGATCGTCGTCGATGCGCCGGCGACAGATCGGGCCGCGGCTGCGATAGTGTCGGTCATGCTGGCGGTGGTGTTTGGATTGACGACGAGGATCTGCACTGTCAGGCACGCTCGCGGCGGCGGCCGACATAGACGATCGCGCCGAGCGTCAGCAGGATGACCAGGAAGGAAAACACGGTCGTCACGGTGCCCAGCGCATAGAGCACCGGTGTCGTCACATTGGTCGTCATGCCGTAGATTTCGAGCGGCAGCGTGTTGAACGTGCCCGAGGTCATCAGCGTGCGGGCGAACTCGTCATATGACAGAGTGAAGCCGAACAGGCCGACACCGATCAGGCTGGGTGCGATCATCGGCAGAACGACATGGGCGAAGGTCTGCCACGACGATGCTCCGAGATCGCGCGCGGCTTCCTCATAGGCCGGCGAGAACCGGTTGAAGACGGCGAACATGATCAGCACGCCGAAAGGCAAGGTCCAGGTCAAATGGGCGCCCAAAGCGGACGTGTACCAGGCGGGGCGGAAACCGATCTGCTGAAAGACAACGCCGATGCCAAGGCTGATGATGATCGAGGGCACTACGAGGCTGGCGACGGCCAGATAGAACAGTGCGGTTGCGCCGCGAAATTTCTGCCGGAAGGCCAGACCGGCAAGCAGCGACACGACAACAGTCACCATCATCACCATCAGGCCAAGGATGAGCGAGCGTTTGAAGCTGCCGCCGAAGTCGCCGACCGCCTGGCGCTCGAACAAATTGGCGAACCAGTGCAGCGAGACGCCGTTCAGCGGAAATGTCAGACCGCCATTCTCGCCCTGGAAGGACAGGATAAGGATCGCCGAAAGCGGGCCGTAGAGGAACAGCACGAAAAGCGCAAAGAACGCCGCCAGTACATAGAATTTGAGGGTCCGCTTGTCGTGACTCAAAATCTCACAGCTCCTTGCGAATGTCGACGATGCGCAAGATGCCCGCGACCATCAGCAGGACCAATACCAGCAGCACGACCGCGTTGGCAGCGGCCGCCGGATACTGCAGCAGCGACATCTGGTTCTTCATCATCAGCGCGACGGAGGCGCTCTGGCCGCCGGACATCACCTGCACGGTCGAAAAATCGGCCATCACCAGCGTGACGACGAAGATGGTGCCGATCGCCATGCCGGGCTTGGCGAGCGGGATGATGACGTTCCAAAGAACCTGCCAGCCGGAAGCGCCGGCATCGCGTGCGGCCTCGATCAACGACTTGTCGATACGCATCAGCGTGTTGAAGATCGGCGTCACCATGAACAGTGTGTAGAGATGCACCATGGCGAGCACCACCGCGAATTCGGAATAGAGCAGCCATTCGATCGGCTTCGGGATCAGTCCCATCTGCACCAGCGTCGAGTTGACCAGGCCATTGCGGCCAAGCACCGGAATCCACGAGATCATGCGGATGATGTTGGAGGTCAGGAACGGCACGGTGCAGACCAGGAACAGCACCATCTGCATGGCAGTGGTCCTGATATGGAAGGCGAGGAAATAGGCGACCCAGAAGCCGATGAACAGCGTCAGCGCCCAGACGATGGCGGCATATTTCAGCGTGTTGAGATAGGTTTTCCAGGTGACCCAGGAGCCGAGCGTGTCGGCGTAGTTGGTGGTCAGGAAATCCGGGTACATCGCCGCGAAATCGTAGTCCCAGAATGAGACCACGGCGATCATCAGGATCGGCAGCAGGAGAAACGCGCCGAGGATCAGCGCCAGCGGTGCCGCCTGGAGATAGGGTGCGAGGCCGGCAAAGGAGCGCCTACGTCGCGCTGGCTTCGCAGACGTAACGTGCGTGGATTGTTCGAGCGCTACTGCCATCTATATCTCGGTCGAAGTCGGCGATGCGACTGAGGGGTGTTCCCTTCTCCCCCTGTGGGAGAAGGTGGCCGAGCGAAGCTCGGCCGGATGAGGGGTGTTCCAGCTTGGCACCAACAGTGCTCCGTCCAGCACCCCTCAACCGTCTTGGCGCTGCGCGCCAATCCACCTTCTCCCACAAGGGGAGAAGGCAGAGGGCATCAAGCAGCGATGAACTCGTTCCAGCGCTTCACCATGTAGCGGTCCTCGTCCATGACCGAGTTCCAGCAGGCGACCTTGCCCATACGCTCTTCGAACGAGCCGCCGTCACGCACGGCGCCGGCCTTTTCCATGACCTTGCCGTCCGGCGACAGGATATCGCCCTTAGCCGGCTTGCCTTCGATCCAGTAGCCCCACTCGTCCTCGGACATGAACTTCTTGGCCGACACCATGTTGGCCGAGTAGTAGCCTTGGCGGTTGAGATAGCCGCCTACCCAGCCGGAGGTGTACCAGTTGATGTATTCATAGGCGGCGTCGAGTTCGGCGCCGGAGAGATGGGCTGCCAGGCCAAGCCCGCCACCCCAGGAGCGGTAGCCTTCCTTGAGCGGCTGGAACCGGCACGCGATGCCCTTGGAGCGGACCGCGGCCACGGCCGGCGACCACATCGACTGGATCACCACTTCGCCTGAAGCCATCAGGTTGACGCTCTCGTCGAAGGATTTCCAGAAGGCGCGGAACTGGCCGGCTTGCTTGGCCTTGATCAGGAAGTCGATCGTCTTGTCGATCTCCTCCTTGGTCATGTTGCCCTTGTCGGCATATTTGATATTGCCGGTGGCTTCCATGATCATCGCCGCATCCATGATGCCGATCGATGGGATGTTGAGGATGGCGGTCTTGCCCTTGAAGGCCGGATCCATGATGTCGGCCCAGGTGGTGATATCGCGGCCGACGAGGTCGGGGCGGATACCGAGCGTATCGGCATTGTAGATCGTCGGCACCATGGTGAACCAATTGGTCGGCGCCTTGGCGAAGGCCTTGCTGTCCTGCGCCTCGACGTAACCGACCGTATGCGGCGCGGTGCCCTGGGCGATAACGCTGTCCGGCGTCAGCTTGCCGGTTTTGAACAGCGGCACCAGTTCGTCGTAGTATTTCAGCTTGGTGACATCCATCGGCTGCAGGACGCCTGTCGGGAACACCTTCTTGCAGATCCAGTATTCGATATCAGCGATGTCGTAGCTGTCGGGCTGCGTCACGGCGCGCTGCGCGGCGGCGTCGGAATCGGTTGCCGTCATCTCCAGCGTGATGCCGAGATCGGCTTTGCACTTGTCGGCGATGGCATTGAGGTTAGACACACCGGTGCCGAACTGGCGCAGCGTGATGTTCGATTGCGCCCAGATGGTCGGAAAGCCCGATATGGCGCCGGAACCGGCGGCAAAACCGACGGCGGCGGCACCTGTCTTGAGCAGCGAACGTCGCGATATTCCAGTCTTCTTGTCGGTGGTGTTGGTCATGTTCAGTTCCCCTGTTTTGGTTGGTTATGCTGGATTCAGGAATGGAGACGGCCAAGGACGATCGCGTCCTCGGCGTCCCAAGCGATCGGCACTGCGTCGCCGACGGCAACCGGCCTGGCGAAGAAGCTGGTGTCGTCGACGATCACCGTGAAATCCTCGATGCCGGCGCCATTGACCGAGAGCTTCACGGTCGAACCGCGGTACTCGGCGTTTGAAACGATGCCGGTGAAGCCGAGCCCGGCTGCCGGCGGCTCGCCGATGCGCACGTGGTCCGTGCGAATGGCGATATCGATGGGCTCCCCGGTCTCCCTGCCCTGCCCGCTGGCGGCGAGCGTGACGCCGCCGGGCACATCGAAAACGACCATGCCGTCGCGACTGCCGGTGACGCGGCCGGAGATGACATTGTGGTCGCCCATGAAACGGGCGACGAAGGCGGTGGCCGGCCGCTCGAACACGATGCGAGGGTGCGCCGCCTGCTCGATGCGGCCGTCGTTCATCACCACGATCAGGTCGGCCAGCGCCATCGCCTCTTCCTGGCTGTGAGTGACGTGGACGAAAGTGATGCCGAGCGACGTCTGCAGCTTCTTCAGTTCGGCCCGCATGCGGATTTTCAGGAACGGATCGAGCGCCGATAGCGGTTCGTCGAGCAACAGCGCCTCGGGATCGGTGATCAGTGCGCGGGCGAGAGCAACGCGCTGCTGCTGGCCGCCGGAAAGCTGCGCCGGACGACGGCTGGCATAGGCCTCCATCTGCATCAGCTTCAGCATGTCGAGTGCCTTGGCGCGGCGCTCCTCCTTGCCGACGCCTTTCATCTTCAGGCTGAACGCGACATTGTCGATCAGGTCAAGATGCGGAAACAGTGCGTAGGATTGGAACATCATGGCAGTGCCGCGCCTAGCCGGTGGCAGGTCGGTGACCACAATGTTGCCGAGACGCACATCGCCGCTCGATATGCTTTCGTGCCCGGCGATCATGCGCAGCGTCGAGGTCTTGCCACAGCCGGACGGACCGAGCAGGCAGCAATAGGTTCCCGCAGGGATTTTCAGGCTGATGCCTTCGACGGCAGTCGTTGCGCCATAGACTTTCGAAACGGACACAATGTCGATTTCGGCGGCTTTGGACATCCAGCTTCCCCTTTGGTCGGAGTAGCCAAAGCATCATGCGTGCCAGTTGCGCGCCGCCGCACCAACCGACTGAATCCTCGAAGAAATCAGAGCCGCCTCCATATGGCTGCCGATACGGCACGCTTGTGCAATGCACAAATTATAGGCGATTGCTGCCGATCCTCGCAAAAATCGTATGCAATCTTTTTCATCCCTGTATTCACTTTGTCTCTCGTCCAAGCGATGCGATTCAGGGTAGAAGTACGCAGGATCACCGCCATGAACATTGCCGACCAGACTTTCCCTGCTATCGAGGCTGCCAACGAGGATCGCGCGCAGGCGATCCGCGACCAGTTGCGCGACGCGATCGTCGATCGCCGGCTGGCGCCGGGAACCAAGCTTTCCGAAGGCGAAGTCGGCACGCTGTTCGATGTCAGCCGCACCGTGGCGCGTGCGGCACTGCAGATGCTTTCCTTCGAGGGATTGGTGCGCACCGAGCGCAATCGCGGCGCCTTCGTCGCCAATCCGTCGCCGGAGGAAGCGCGGCAGGTTTTTGCTTCGCGCCGGCTCATCGAACCAGGCATCGCGATTGCCGCCGCCGGGCGGATGACGCCGGCGCATGTCGCCGCGTTCAAGGCCCAGCTCGACGAAGAAGGCCGTTTCATCGCCGAGCGCGGACCGAACGCAAGGCGATCGGAGATCAAGGCGTCGGGGGATTTTCACCTGCTTCTGGCGTCGGTCGCGGGAAACGTCATCCTGCAGCGCTTCATGGAGGAATTGGTCGCTCGTTCATCGCTGGTGATCGCACTCTATGGCCGCTCGGGCATCTCGAGCTGCGGCCACAACGAACACACGCAGATCCTCGAGGCGCTGGAAAATGGCAATGCCGAACGCGCCAGCGCGCTGATGCTGCACCACATCGACCATATCGAGGCCGACCTCGATTTGCGCGTCAGGAGCGGCCCGGCACTCAGGCAGGCGCTCGAGTTCTGAGATCACGTCAACGCACAATCCTCACGCACATCGGCGTGCCGACATCGATGGATCGGCCGGTGTCGGTCAGCCGGCCGGTGGCTGCGTCGCGCGCGAAAATCGAGATGCGGTCGGCGTTCTGGTTGGCCGAGAAGAGATGGCCGCCCGAGGGTGTCAGGGCCAGATTGCGCGGCGTGGCGCCGCCGCAAGGCGTATAGCCCACAAGGGCAAGCCTGCCGGTTTGCTGGTCGACCGAAAACACCGCGATGCTGTCATGGCCGCGGTTGGAGCCATAGAGGAAGCGGCCGTCGGGCGAGATCTGGATGTCGGCGCAGTGATTGCCGTCGCGCGCCTCGGCCGGCACGGCCGCCTTGCTGTCGATCACCGTAAGCTTGCCTGATGCCTCGTCCAGCGCCAGCGAGACGACCGTCGAATCCAGCTCGTTCATGACGAACACGAAGCGGCCGCCCGGATGCAGCGCCAAATGGCGCGGACCGGCGCCCGGCGCGAGTGCCGACTCGGCCAGTTTGGTCAGGCTGCCGTCTGAGCCGATCCGATAGGACACCAGCCGGTCGATGCCGAGGTCGGCGACGATCGCCATGCCGCCGGCAACCGTCTCGGTTACGCTATGGGCATGCGGCCGCTCCTGGCGGGCGAGGTCTGGTCCGGTCCCGCTATGCGCGACGCTCGACAACGGCGCTGTCAGGCCGCCATCCTCGCGCAGCCCCAAGACCACGACCGAGCGATCGGGGCCGCCCTCGCCCATGCCGTAATTGGCGACCAGCAGCTTCGTCCGGTCGCGCGTGATGGTGTTGTGCGCCGTGATGCTGCCCAGCGTCGGCTGCTTGTTGATGTAGGACAGCGTGGCAGTCTGCCTGTCGAAGCGGTAAGCCGAGACCACGCCTTCGCGCCAGGTGAACACTTCGGAATTGGCGTAGACGTGGGAGCCGTCCGGCGTCACCGACAGGAAGGTCGGATTGTCGATGTCTTCCGTCTCGGCCAGTTTCTTCGTCTCCAGCGTCCCCTCGTCGAAACTGTAAACACCCAACCCGACACCGCGCGCGCCTTGAAAATACGGGGCGTCGCGATTGAGGCTGCCGACGAAAACCAGACAGGCATTCTGCATCACTTCCTCCCTTGTTCCGCCGGCATTGGCCGCACGGAACGGGCAAAATTTCGCCTGTTCACGCTTGCAACACAACCCCATATGTGAAAATACTATTCACAAAAGAAGATTGACGGGAGGATCGATCATGCATTTCGCTGGTCTGCGGCGCGCCCTGATGGACGATTCCCGCTGCCCGGGGAAGCCGTCATGAGCGGTTTCGCGCCAACCGTGGGCGTGGCATCGACACACCCCGCCAACATGCCTAGGGATCATGCCGACCTCCCCGTCTGGAACGCGGAGAACTGGTTCTACGAAGACTGGCCGGTCGGCCAGAAGATCCGCTCGCTGCGCCGGACCATTGCCGAGGGCGACAGCCATCTCTTCAACACGCTGGTACTCGATATCCATCCATACGTGCAGGACCAGATGTTCGCCGAAACGGAAGGCATTTTCGGCAAGCGGCTGGTCGCCGGGGCCTTCGTGTTCTCGGCCGGGCTCGGGCTGGTCGCCACCAACTGCATCAACGCCTTTTCTTATGGCTACGACAAATTGCGCTTCATCAAGCCGGTGTTCATCGGCGACACGATTTATTCGATCCGCTCCAACCTCGACAAGAAGCCAAAATACAAGGAAATGGGGCTGATCCGCGCCAGCTACGAAGTCTTCAAGGGTGAAGGCGAGCTCGTGCTTTATTGCGAGCACCTGCAGACGGTGAAGTACCGCAATCCGGCCGATTTCGCCGGCAAGACGGAGAAATAGGCAATGGCGGCCATTGCCGAACTGCCGCTGACCGGGCTCATCGTTGTCGATATGAGCCAGTTCTTGTCCGGGCCCTACTGCTCGCTCAGACTGCTCGACCTCGGTGCTCGCGTCATCAAGATCGAACGGCCGGATGGCGGCGACCTGTCGCGCCGGCTCTATCTCAGTGACACCGAGATCGGCGGCGATTCCACTATTTTCCACGCGATCAACCGCGCCAAGGAAAGCTTTGCAATCGACTTGAAGGACGAGGCTGACCTTGCGGCGCTGCGCGGCCTGCTGGCCAAGGCCGACGTGCTGATCCAGAATTTCAGGCCCGGCGTCATCGAACGCCTGGGCTTCGATTACGAGGCGGTGCGCAAGATCAATCCGCGCCTGGTCTATGCCTCGATCAGCGGCTATGGCGAGGAAGGCCCGTGGGTCAAACGGCCCGGGCAGGATCTGCTGGCACAGGCCCGCTCCGGCGTGATGTGGCTGAACGGCGACGAGGACCAGGGGCCGGTGCCCTTCGGGCTGGCGATCGCCGACATGCTGGCGGGCTCCGCCGCCGCGCAAGGCATTCTTGCGGCACTGGTGCGGCGCAGCGTGACCGGCAAGGGCAGCCATGTCGAGACCAGCCTGCTCGAAGCGCTGGTCGACTTCCAGTTCGAGGTGCTGACCACGCATCTCAATGACGGGCGCCGGCTACCGCGGCGGTCGAGCTTCCGCAGCGCGCACGCCTATCTGTCGGCGCCCTACGGCGTCTATCCGGCCAAGGACGGCTATCTGGCGATCGCGATGACACCGATCTCGAAACTCGCCGATCTGCTCGGGCTCGAGGAACTTGCGCCCTACCGCGACCAGCCGTCGACCTGGTTCACCGCCCGCGACGAGATCAAGGCGATCATCGCGCAAAAGATCGCGACCAGGACGGTCGACGAGTGGCTCGGCATTCTCGAGCCTGCCGACATCTGGTGCGCCAAGGTTTTGACATGGCCGGAGATGATGGCCAGCGAAGGCTTCCAGGTCCTCGACATGCTGCAGACGGTGACGCGCGAGGATGACGTTTCGATCCTCACCACGCGCTCGCCGCTCAGGGTCGACGGCATCCGCGCCAAGGTCGAGCGGGCCGCGCCGCGCATCGGCGAGCACAGCGCAAAGATCCGCGCGGAGTTCGGGCTGTGAGCGACGTCACGCTCAAAGGCATGACCTGGAGCCATCCGCGCGGCTATGACCCGATGGTCGCCTGTTCGGCGCTGTGGAAAGAACGGACCGGCGTCGCAATCGAATGGGACAAGCGCTCGCTGCAGGATTTCGAATCCTTCCCGGTCGAGGAGCTGGCCCGTACCTATGATCTGATCGTCATCGACCATCCGCATGTCGGCCAGATCACCGCCGAGAGCTGCCTGACGCCGCTCGATGTCGCCGGCCGGGAAGCCGAACGCGCGGCACTTGTGGCGGGCAGTGTCGGCCGGTCGTTTCCGAGCTACAACTGGCAAGGCCGGCAGTGGGCGTTTCCGATCGACGCGGCGAGCCAGATGCAGGCATGGCGGCCCGACATGCTTTCGGCTGCGCCGGCGAGCTGGGCCGATGCACTCGATCTGGCGCGGCAAGGCCACGTGTTGTTGCCGCTCAGGCCGCCGCATTCGCTGATGACGTTCTACACGCTTGCCGGCAATCTCGGCCGGCCGGCCGCCGAAGGCCCTGGCGACCATGTGGATCCGGCAACGGGCAATCAGGTCTTCGAGATGATGCGCGAGATCGCAGCCCTCGTCGACCCGGCCTGTCTTGGCATGGATCCGATCGCGGTTCTGGAGCAAATGGCCGGATCGGGATCACGGATTGCCTGCGCGCCGCTGATCTATGGCTACGTTTCCTATGCCATTGCCGGGTTTCGACCCAACCGCCTGGCCTTTGCGGATATCCCGGCCGCGGGCAATGCCGGCCCCAAAGGCTCGGCGCTCGGCGGGACCGGCATCGCCGTGTCGGCCTTCTCGAAGGCCAGGCAGGCGGCCATCGACTTCGCCTACTGGATCGCCAGCGGCGAGGTGCAGCGCAGCCTCTACGCCTCGGCCGGCGGCCAGCCCGGCCATGCGGCAGCCTGGGAGGATGCCGCCGTCAACGCAGCCACCGGCAATTTCTACAAGGATACGCGGGCCACGCTCGAAGGTGCCTGGGTCAGGCCGCGGCACGACGGCTACATGGCGTTCCAGCAGGCGGCGTCCGATCGCATCAATCTCGGCCTGAGCGAAAGGCACAATGCCGCTCGCGTCGTTGCCGATCTCAATCGCCTGTTTCGGGAAAGCCTTTCGACGCAGGTGTCCGGCGTTGCCGGCGGAGGAGCCTGAAACAACCGAACGGAGGAGAACATGAACAGCCTGATCCGCGGCCTTATGGCCGCAACCGCACTTGCATCGGTCACGACCATAGCCTGCGCTCAAGACATTATGGGCGTGATTGCTGGATTGCCGACCGAACTGAAGGCCCAATATGACGGCGCGCCGCAAAAGGTGCTGCCGTCGGCCTGGGACAATTTCACGCCGCCGCCAAAGCCGTGGAAATGGTGCCACTCCGAGTCGTACCAGGGCAATCCGTGGCGCGTCACCGTCACCAAGGAGTTGAAGCGGCTGGTCGACGGCCTGATCGCCGACGGCACCGTGGCGAGCTTCGAGGTGTCGGATTCCAACAACGACGCCAGTCAGCAGATCAACCAGATCCGCGCCTTCATCGACAAGAAATGCTCTATCATCACCTCGATCCCCGGCTCGGCGACGGCGCTGGACGATGCCATCGATGCCGCAGCCAAAGCCGGCATCCCCTTCATCACGGCAGCTGGGTCGGTGACCAGCCCGAATGCGATCAACGTCGATTCCAATTATGCGCGCTGGGGCTACGACATGATGACGGCGATCGGCAAAGCAATGCCGGACGGCGGCAGCGTGCTTCTGGTCGAGGGCATTGCCGGTCACCCGATCGTCGTGCAGGAGCGCCAGGGCGCCGACAAGGCGCTGGCCGAAAATTCAAAGCTCAAGGTCTCGCGCAGCGTCAACGGCAACTGGACGGCTAACGTTACCAAGACGGCGGTGCTGCAGGCGATCGCCACCAATCCGGCGCCGATCGATGCAGTGTGGACGACGGGCAGCGAAAGCCGTGTCGTTGCCGAGGCCTTTGCCGAGGCTGGCCGCCCTGCCCCGCTGATCACCGGCTCGATCACCGGCGATGCACTCGGCTACTGGAAGGCCAATCCCGACAAATACCGCTTCGAGGGCCATGCGGTTCTGCCGCACTGGACGGCCGAGACGCTGTTTCGTGTCGGGGCGCGCATGCTGGATGGGCAGAAGCCCAAGCTCAACACGCTGCTGATCCCGATTCCGCCGGTGCACAATGCCGACCTCGGCGCCTGGTACAAGGACTGCATGACGCCGGACGCCGTCTCGATCTTCCCGGTCCCGCCGAAGGATCCGATGCCGGAGGAATGGCTCGATGCCTACTTCGCCAATCCGGCACCGACCAAGGGCTGGGATTATTCGAAGGTGCCGGACGCCTGCGCCAAGTAGCATTTATGAAAGCCGGCTCCGCACCAGCGGTGCCGGTTTTCTCCATCAGGATTGCTCATGCTGGAAGTCCAGGCCATCTCGAAACGCTACGGCGAAACGATTGCGCTGGCCAATGCCTCCATCGCATTCCGCGCCGGCACGATCCACACCATCCTGGGCGAGAATGGTTCGGGCAAGAGCACGCTGGTCAAGCTGCTGTCGGGGATCGTGCAGCCGGACAGCGGCGCGATCCTGCTCGACGGAGCGCCCTTTACCGGCCTCTCGCCGGCGGCCTTCCAGGGCGCCGGGTTCGCCACCGTGTTCCAGGAAGTGCTGATCGCGCCTGACCGTTCGGTGACCGACAACATCCTGCTCGGCCTCGACGGCCTGCTGACGCGCACTGTGCCGCGCGCCGAGCGGCGGCAACGCGCGCAAGCGGTGCTGAAGCGCTTCGCAGTGACCGAGATCCCGCTCGACCAGTTGGCCGGGCAATTGCCGCTGGCGGTTCAGCAATTGGTAGTGCTCGCCCGCGCCGTGGTCCGCAACCCGCGCATTCTCATCCTCGACGAGGTTACGGCGGCGCTCGACTTTGCCGATCGCGAGGCGGTCTTCGCCATGATGCGCAAGCTTGCCTCAGAAGGCTGCCTGATCCTGTTCATCACCCATCGCATGGACGAGGTGATGGCGCTTTCGGACCGGATCTCCGTCCTGCGCGGCGGCAGCGTGGTGACGACCGAGGAACGCGGCACGTCCACCGCATCCGAACTTCTCAGGGCGATGGCGCCACGCACTGCGGCGGAACTGGCGAATGGCTGATCGCGCCAGCCTTTCGGTGCGCGGCCTGGTGATCGCGCCGGGCGCAAGCCCCATGACGCAAACCATTGCGCCGGGCGAGATCGTCGGCCTTGCCGGCCTCGACGGCCACGGCCAGGAGCGGTTCCTGAAAGTGCTGGCCGGCCTGGAACGTCCGGCCGGCGGCGAGGTGACCGTCGAGGCGTCAACCGGAGCGCGCGCGATCACCAATTTCCGCAAGGCGGTCGCCGGCGGCATCGCCTATTTGCCGCGCGACCGGCGCACCACCGGCATTTTTCCGACCCAATCGGTGCTCGACAATTTTGCCGTCTCGACGCTGTCGCGCGATACGCGTTTCGGCCTGCTCAGCTTCGCCGCGCGGCGGCAGCGCTATGAGCGCTACCGGGACAGACTGTCGATCATCGCGCCACGGCCGGACGCCCCGATCACCACGCTTTCCGGCGGCAACCAGCAGAAGGTGCTTCTGGCCCGTGCACTGGCGCTGGAACCGGCGATCCTGCTGCTCAATGATCCGACGCGCGGTGTCGACGTGGCGACGCGCCATGTCCTCTACGATGTGTTTCGTGGACTGGCGGCGGACGGCATGGCTCTGGTCATCCTGTCGAGCGAGATCGAGGAGATCCTGCTGCTTTGCCATCGCGTGCTGGTGTTTCGCGAACAGCAGGTGGCGACCGAAATCACCGGAGACGCAATGAAAAGCGATGCGGTGATCGCCGCCATGTTCGGTCGCGCGGCATGAGCGGGTTGCGGCGCATGGCGGCGCGATGGCGCGGCGCTGGCTTTGCGGCGGTACTGCTGGTGATCCTGATCGCGGTCAATCTGCTGCTCAATCCGGCGCGCTTTCATCCTGCCGCCTGGGGCGCGCTGATCGGGCTCGCCGCGCCGCTGATCGGCGCAGCGCTCGCTTCGGCTCCAGTGATCCTCGCCGGGCGCGGCGGCATCGACATTTCCGTCGGGCCGCTGATGGGCTTCGTCAATGCGATAGTAATCCAACTGCTGTTTCTCAGGCTTGGGATATCTTCGCCGCTGGTCATCGTGCCGGCGGCGCTTCTGATCGGCGCGATCGTCGGCGCCGCCAACGGCTTTCTGGCGACCATCCTCCGCATCCAGCCGATCGTTGCGACGCTCGGCACCTATCTGATTCTCACCGGCATGACGCTGACCATCCTGCCGGCGCCGATCGGGCCGGCGCCGGGCTGGCTGAAGGCGATGGCCGGACCCTGGTCGGCACTGCCGCTGTCGCTGATCTTCCTGTCCTGGTGGCTGGTGCGGCAGACGCCTTACTACGACCAGCTGATGGCGGTGGGCAGCGACGACCGCGCCGCCTACACGGCGGGCGTTCCGGTCACCAAAGTGCGTTTCATCGCCTATGTCATGACCGGCATACTTGCCGCCTGTGCCGGCCTGATGCTAACCGCGCTGATCGGCTCGGCCGACCCCAACATCGGACCGACCTACACGCTGATCGCCATTGCCGCGGTGGCGCTCGGCGGCGTCAGCCTTGCCGGCGGGCGCGGCGGGCTCGCCGGGGCTGCGATCGGCGCTATCGACATCTTCCTGCTGCAGAGCGTGCTGACCGCCTTCAACGTCTCCACCTATGTGCTGCAGATCGCCTATGGCGCGATCCTGGTTGTGGCCGTCATCATGACGGCGCTGCAGGAGCGGCTATCGGGACGGAAAGGCTGAGAAACATGCGCCGGAACTGGTTCCAGTCCACCAATGCCCGCGTCGCCGGTGCCTTTGCCGTCGCTGTCGCCTTGCATCTCCTTGGCACCTTGCTCATTCCGGGCTACTCCCAGCCCTTCGCCATCCGGGCACTGTTGGTGATCGCCTCGCTGCTGGCGGTGGCATCGATCGGCCAGACCCTCGTCGTCATTCTCGGCGGCATCGATCTGTCGATCCCCTTCATCATCGGCTTTGCCAATGTCGTTGCCGCACAGCTCTACGGCGGCGGCTGGAATTTTGCTCTTGTCTGCACGGTCGTCGTCGCGCTCGCCATACTGATCGGGGCGCTGAACGGCCTGATCTCGCGCGGGCTCGACATCCACCCGCTGATCGTCACGCTCGGCGTCGGCATGATCGTGCAAGGTGCCGTGCTGTTGTGGACCGGCGGCTTTCCATCCGGATCGGCGCCTGCAGCGGTCTCCGCCTTCGTTTCGATCGGCGGTTCGGTCGGACCGCTGCCGGTGCCGGGGCTGGTGCCATGCGTCGCGGCGTTGACCTTGCTGGTGGCGCTGGTGCTGGCACGCACGCCATACGGCCGCCGTCTCTATGCGCTGGGCAGTAATCCAGGTGCTGCGCCGCTGGCGCTGATCGATCCGGTCCGCATGTGGACGGTCACCTATGCCGCGAGCGCCTTCTTTGCCGCCGCGGCCGGCGTGCTGCTGCTCGGCTTCACCGGTTCGGCCTATGGCGATGTCGGCCAGCCCTATCTGTTCCAGACGATTGCGGCAGTGGTGGTCGGCGGCGCCGCCCTTGTCGGCGGCCGCGGCAGCTATTTCGGCACCATTGCCGGCGTGCTGGTGCTGACGGAGATCAACACGCTGCTGATCGGGCTCGGCTTCCGGCCCTCGACCGTGCAGGCGGCACTTGGCCTGGTCATCGTGCTCCTGGTTTCACTCTACGGCCGCGAGCGGCACGTGTCGGCGACGATCTGAGCCGGCCTACAAACTCCACAGCCGCTTGGCATTGGCGGACAGCAGCTTTTGTCGCTCATCAGCGCTGGCGCCGCTGAGCAGCGCGTGCGTTGCCGCAATCCAGGTCGCAAGCCCGCCGCCAAGCGTGCAGACCGGCCAGTCGCTGCCCCACACGACCCGGTCCCAGCCGAAGCATGCGATAGTGTGCTCGACATAGGGACGCAGCGTTTCGACAGTCCAGGATCCGGCATCCGCATAGGCGACGACACCGGAAATTTTGCCGACGACGTTCGGGCGCTGCGCGATCTCCGCCATGTGCTCGCGCCAGGGGTGCTCGGCATCACCCTTGATGTCGGGCACGCCGCAATGGTCGAGCACGAACTGCACATCCGGCGCGAGGTTCGCGAGTGCGATCGCCTTGGGGATCTGGTGCGGCAGAACGACAAGGTCGAAGGTCAGGCCGCTGCCGGCAAGCCGCTTGATGTTTTCACGAAACAGCGCGCCCTCCGAAAGCTCGTCCGGCATGACGTGAAGCACCCGCCGGAAACCCTTGACGAAAGGATCGGCACGCTGGCGCTCGAGATAGGCGGCAAAGCCGGGCTCTTCCGGACGGCAGGAGGCGATTGCCCCCCTCAGCAAACTGCCCTTTTGCCGCGACAGCGCTTTGACACGGCTGGTTTCAGCCTCGATGTCGGCTGGATCGACATCGACCTCCATGTGCAATGCGCCATCGATGCCGGCGCGGCGGGCCTGGATTGCATATTCGTCGTAGGAGAAATCGCGGTTGAGCGCCGGCACGCCGGTCAGCCAGGGATAGCGCAGCGCGGACTGGTCGATCAGGTGGAGATGGGTGTCGAAGATCATGGTGGCGCGCTCCTCCTTGGCGACTTCGAGATCATCTCACGGAGAAATTCTTCATTCAAATAAGAATTCATCGCGATTGCTTGACGGTCGATCCCGCCAGTTGCGACAGCTTTTCGGTCGCTGCCAGCAGCAGCTCTATGGTCCTGGTGATGTCGGGCGCCTTGAGTGCGTTGACCAGGGTAATGTAGGGGATCGACAATGCGGCGATCGCCTTGCCGTCCGAGCCGAGAACGGGCGTCGACAGGTTGAACACGCCGGCCGTCTGCATCGACGCCATCATCTCGTAGCCGCGTTCCCTAATCTGGTCGAGGCGAGCAAAGAATTCCGGCGACTGCGGCGGCTTGTCGGTGCTGCGCAGATGTTCGGAGATCATCATCTGCCGCTCTTCCGGCGGGCGGAACGCCAGCAGCACATGGCCGGAGCCGGTGTCGAACAGGCTGATATGCGAGCCGACGCGGATAGAGATGCCCCAGTAATCCGGCGCCTCCTGCTGTGCGATCACTACCGCGGAACCGCGGTCGAAGACGACCAGCTGATTTGCCTGCTGTGTGGTTTCGGCCAGTTCGCGCATCAGCGGCGTCGCATAGGAAGCCAGCCGGCGCACCGGCGCGTGCAGCTGCGCCAGGCCAAACAGCTTGAGCGTCAGCGAGTAACGGTCGCCATCCGGCCGCGTGACATAGCCGCGCCGCACCAGCCGATCCAGCATGCGGTAGAACTCGTTCGGGCTGCGGTCGAGTTTCTTGGCGATTTCCGCCTGCGTCAGGCCGCCGTCGACGCCGGCCAGCAGCTCGAGGATGTCGAGCCCCTTGTCCAGCGCCGGGGCTCGATAGCGCTCGTCTTCCTCGTCCTCTGCCATTGGGCTTCTCCAGTGAATTTCACATTTCATATACGCATAACCGTTGCTTCCGGAAGAACTCTCGGCTTGACGATCCTATAAATATTTTGTTTGTATATGAATGAAGCTGCCGATCAGCCCTCGCTATGGATCGACGCAGACTCTTGGGAGGATACCAATGACGAAACTGTTTTGCGGCCTGTCGGCCGGCGTAACGCTGCTCGCACTGGGTGCGAGTGCCCTTGCTGCCGACCTGCCCGGCAAATTCGACGGCGTCACCATCGACGCCAAGCTGATCGGCGGCCAGCAATATGAAGGGCTGTACGCGCGCATCGGCGAATGGGAAAAACTGACCGGCGCCAAGGTCAACGTGATCTCGAAGAAAAATCACTTCGAGCTCGACAAGGAAATCAAGTCGGACATCGCCTCCGGCAGCATCAACTGGTGCGTTGGGTCGAACCACTCGTCCTTCGCGCCGCAATATCCCGATATCTACACCGATCTCAACAAGCTGCTGCCGAAGGAGGAGATCGACGCCTTCGTGCCGTCGACGATCAAGGCCTCGACGCTCGAGGGCAAGCTGGTAATGCTGCCGCGCGCGCAGTTCGACGTCTCGGCGCTCTATTACCAGAAGAGCCTCTACAAGGACGAAGCCAAGAAGGCCGCCTACAAGGCCAAGTACGGCAAGGAGCTGACACCGCCCGACACCTGGGACGAGGTCGCCCAGCAGGCGGAATTCTTCGCCAGCCCGCCCGATTTCTACGGCACCCAGTTCGCCGGCAAGGAAGAGGCGATCAACGGCCGCTTTTACGAGATGCTCATCGCCGACGGCGGCGAATACCTCGACAAGGATGGCAAGCCGGCCTTCAACTCGGAAGCCGGCGTGCACGCGCTCGACTGGTTCGTCAATCTCTACAAGGCCAAGGCGGTGCCGGCCGGCACCACCAACTATCTGTGGGACGATCTCGGCCAGGGTTTTGCCTCGGGCACCGTCGCCATCAACCTCGACTGGCCGGGCTGGGCAGGCTTCTTCAACGATCCGAAGTCGTCGAAGGTCGCCGGCAATGTCGGCGTGAAGGTGGCGCCGAAGGGATCGGCAGGCATTCGCACCGGCTGGTCGGGGCACCACGGATTTTCGGTCACCGAAAACTGCGCCAGCAAGGAGGCTGCGGCGTCGCTGGTCTGGTTCCTGACCAATGAGGACAGCCAAAAGCTCGAGGCGGCAAGCGGCCCACTGCCGACCCGCACAGCGGTGTGGGACTGGGACATCCAGCAGGCGGCAAACGATCCTTACAAGAAGGAAGTGCTGGCGGCTTTCCAGGAAGAGGCAAAGCACGCGTTTGCCGTGCCGCAGACACCTGAATGGATCGAAATCTCCAACGCCGTCTATCCCGAACTGCAGGCCGCCATTCTCGGCGACAAGACCTCCAAGCAGGCGCTGGACGACGCCGCCGCCAAGGCCACCCAGATCCTCGAGGACGCCGGCAAGCTTTGACCATTCTCCCAAGGGGGCGCCGCGCTAATCGAAGAGCGGCGCCCCGCATTTTTTTCGAGCCATGTGCAACACGCTTTGTCTTGATCCCAGCTCGCCAATGGCGGCCTGCGGTGTCCGGGCACCAACCAGAACCGGATCGCCATGAAAGGCTGGAGACCTTCGCCGCCATTGCTGCTCCTGCTGCCGGCGGTGATCGTTCTGGCGGCCGTGGTGGTGGTGCCGTTGCTGCTCTCGCTCTATTCCAGCTTCACGCCGTTCCGGCTGACCAGGCCGGAGACGTTCTGGGTCTTCATCGGCGCGCGCAACTACGTCGCCATCCTGACCAGCCGCGCTTTCTGGGTCGCCTTTGCCCGCACCGTGGTGCTGCTGACCGTGGCGCTCAACCTGGAGATGCTGATCGGGCTCGGGCTGGCCCTGCTGGTGGAGAAAGCATCGCGCGGCCAGCGGGTCCTGCGCACCATCATGATGTTCCCGATGATGTTTTCGCCGATCCTCGTCGGCTTCCAGTTCAAATTCATGTTCAACGACAATATCGGCCTCGTGAACAACGCCCTGCAGGGGCTCGGCCTGACCGACCGCGCCATCCCGTGGCTGATCGACGGCAATCTCGCCTTCATCGCCATCCTGATCGCCGAGATCTGGTCGTCGACCTCGGTGTTCGCGATCCTTATCCTGGCCGGGTTGCTGGCGATGCCGCGCGAACCGGTCGAGGCGGCCCGCGTCGACGGCTGCACGCCGTGGCAGACATTCCGCTATGTCACCTGGCCGTTCATCATGCCCTTCGCTTTCATCGCCATGACCATCCGCTCGCTCGACGTCGCGCGCGCCTATGACATCGTCAAGATCATGACGGACGGCGGTCCTGCCGGCCGCACCGAGCTGGTCTGGACGCTGGTCGCCCGCACCGCCTACAGCGATGCCAGGATGGGCATGGCCAACGCCATGGCCTATTTCTCGATCCTGCTGTCCATCCTGTTCACCGTCTATTTCTACCGCAAGCTCGCCGCGGCGCGCACGCAGATCGCGGCGGAGTGGTGAGGATGGACCAGAACAGCCTGCATCGCGTAGGCAACAAAGCGCTCGGCATCGTTCACGGCATCGGACTGTTCCTGGCCATGCTGGTCATCTGCCTGCCCGGCATCTGGATCGTGCTGTCGTCGCTGCGGCCGACCGTCGAGATCATGGCCAAGCCGCCGGTGTGGATCCCGCAGCGACTCTCGCTCGACGCCTACATCGCCATGTTCAGCGGCGTCGGCCAGGGCGGCATTCCGGTGCTCGACTACTTCCGCAATTCGCTGATCATCTCGGTGACCTCGACGGTGATCGCCATCGTCATCGGCATGGCTGGCGGCTATGCCTTTGCGCGCTACCGCTTCCGCGCCAAATCGGCGATGTTCCTCGGCCTTATGCTGACGCGCACGGTGCCCGGCATCGCACTGTCGCTGCCGCTGTTCTTCGTCTTTGCGCGGCTTGGCATCATTGATACGCACTTCGGGCTGATCCTGGTCTATGTCGCGCTCAACGTGCCCTTCACTGTCTGGCTGATCGACGGCTTTTTCCGCCAGGTGCCGAAAGACCTCGCCGAGGCGGCGCAGATCGACGGCTGCACGCGCTGGCAGGCCTTCTGGCAGGTCGAGTTTCCGCTGGCCGGCCCCGGCATCGCCTCGGCCGGCATCTTTGCCTTCCTCACCTCCTGGAACGAGTTCGCTCTGGCCTCGCAGCTGACCCGCTCGATCAACTCCAAGACCCTGCCGGTCGGTCTGCTCGACTATACGGCCGAATTCACCATCGACTGGCGCGGCATGTGCGCGCTGGCCGTGGTCATGATCATACCGGCGCTCACGCTTACCTTCATCGTCCAGAAACATCTCGTCGGCGGCCTCACTTCCGGCGCGGTGAAAGGCTGACATGGCAACAGTATCGCTCAAGAAACTCACCAAGAGCTATGGTCCGGTGGCGGTCGTGCACGGCATCGACCTCGAGGTCGCCGACCGCGAGTTCATCGCGCTGGTTGGGCCGTCCGGCTGCGGCAAGTCGACAACCCTGCGCATGATCGCCGGCCTCGAGGCGATCAGCGACGGGGTCATCGAGATCGGCGGCCGCATGGTCAACGACCTGCCGCCGCGCTCGCGCAACATCTCGATGGTGTTCCAGTCCTACGCGCTCTATCCGCATATGACGGTGCGCGAAAACCTCGGCTTCTCGCTGAAAATAGCCGGCGCCGCTAAAGATGAAATGGACCGTCGCGTCGCAGAGGCATCGGGCATTCTCGGCCTCGACCAGTTGCTCGACCGCCGGCCGTCGCAACTGTCCGGCGGACAGCGCCAGCGCGTCGCCATGGGTCGCGCCATTGTGCGCGATCCCGACGTCTTCCTGTTCGACGAGCCGCTTTCCAATCTCGACGCCAAGCTTCGGACGCAGATGCGCACCGAGATCAAGAAACTGCATGCCAAGGTCCGGTCGACGGTGATCTACGTCACCCACGACCAGGTCGAAGCGATGACGTTGGCCGACCGCATCGTCATCATGCGTGACGGTTTCATCGAGCAGGTCGGCACGCCCGACGAGGTCTTCCGCCGGCCGCAGACACGCTTCGTGGCCGGCTTCATCGGCTCGCCGCCGATGAATTTGCATGAGGCGGTTGTCGACGACGGACAGCTGCTGTTCGCCAGCGGCGAGAGATTGCCTCTGCCCAGCCAGTTCAAGGCCAATGTCGAGGCCGGCGACAAAGTCGTGTTCGGCCTCAGGCCCGACGACATCTATCCGACCGGACACGGCATCAGCTCCGGCGAAGATGTCGACGTCCACCAGGTGGAATTGCCGGTGACCGTCACCGAGCCGCTCGGCAACGAGACGCTGGTGTTCGCCGAATTCAACGGCAGCGACTGGGTATCGCGCATGCTCAATCCAAAGCCGCTCAAAGCCGGCGACCGGGTCAAGATGAGCCTGGACCTGTCGCAGGCCCATCTGTTTTCCGCCGAAACAGGCAAGACATTGCGAGGTTAAAATCATGGCAAAGATCGAGAAAATCGAACTGCGGATGGTCGACCTCGTGCCTAAGGTCAAGCGCACCGATGCCATCCAAAGTTTTGTCTCGCAGGAAACACCGATCGTCACCATCACCGATGCCGACGGCGCGGTCGGCACCGGCTACAGCTACACGATCGGCACCGGCGGCTCTTCGGTGATGCGGCTCCTTGCCGACCACCTTGCGCCGCGGCTGATTGGCCGCGACGCCGACATGATCGAGGCGATCTGGCACGAGCTGGAGTTCGCCACCCATGCGACGACGATCGGCGCGATCACGGCCATCGCGCTCGCGGCCATCGACACTGCCCTTTGGGATCTGCGGGCCAAGAAACAGAGGCTGCCGCTGTGGAAGCTGGCCGGTGGCGCCAAGGACCGCTGCCCGCTCTACACGACCGAAGGCGGCTGGCTGCATATCGAAACCGAGGCGCTGGTCGAGGATGCGCTGGACGCCAAGGCCAAGGGTTTTCGCGGCTCGAAGGTCAAGATCGGCAAGCCGCACGGTTCCGAGGATCTTGCGCGCCTGACGGCGGTGCGCCGGGCGGTTGGAGACGCCTATGAGATCATGACCGACTGCAACCAGGGCTTCTCGGTCGACGAGGCGATCCGCCGGGCCGAGCGCCTGCGTGAACTCGACCTCGCCTGGATCGAGGAGCCGCTGCCGGCCGACGACATTGACGGCCATGTGCGGCTGTCGAGTGCCACATCGACGCCGGTCGCCATCGGCGAGTCGCTCTATTCGATCCGGCATTTCCGCGAATATATGCAAAAGGGCGCATGCTCGATCGTGCAGGTCGATGTCGGTCGCATCGGCGGCATCACGCCATGGCTGAAGGTGGCGCATGCAGCCGAGGCGTTCGACATACCGGTCTGCCCGCATTTCCTGATGGAACTGCATGTCAGCCTGACATGCGCCGTTCAGAACGGCAGATATGTCGAGTATATTCCCCAGCTCGACGAGCTGACCGGCAAGAAAATGCGTATCGAGGACGGGCACGCATTGGCGCCGGACGAGCCCGGCATCGGCATCGATTGGGACTGGGATGCGATCAAGGCGAAGAGCATCGCGGAATTCACCACGACGATAGTGAAATAGGAGGCGGACATGCAGCGAATGGGAATGGTGCTCGGCCTCAAGCCGGAGAAAGTCGCCGAGTATGTGCGGCTTCACGCTGCCGTCTGGCCGGACGTCCTCAAGATGATTTCCGCCTGCAACATCAAGAATTATTCGATCTATCTGAGGGAGCCGGAGCACCTTTTGTTCAGCACCTTCGAGTACCATGGCACCGACTATGCCGCCGACATGGCGAAGATGGCTGCCGATCCCACGACGCAGGAATGGTGGGCGCTGTGCGTGCCCTGCCAGGAGCCGCTGCCGACCCGCAAGGAGGGCGAGTGGTGGGCGTCGATGGACGAAGTCTTCCATTATGACTGATGACATTTTCGATCCTGCGTCGCTTTCCCAGGCCTGGGCACAGCCGTCAAAGCCCAGGCCGATCGTGATATTCGGCGCCGGCTCGATCGTCGGCGATGCGCATTTCCCGGCCTATGGAAAAGCCGGTTTCCCGGTTGCCGGGCTGTTCGACCCCGACCTGGCCAAGGCGGAAAAACTGGCGCAGAAATGGGGCGTCACCGCTTACCGGTCGGTCGAGGAAGCTGCGTCAATCAAGGACGCCGTCTTCGATCTGGCGACGCCGCCGGCCTATCACGCCGGCGTGCTCAGGACGCTGCCCGATGGCGCCGTGGCGCTGATCCAGAAGCCGATGGGCAGCAATCTCACCGAAGCCACCGAGATCCTCGAAATCTGCCGCTCCAAAAACCTGAAGGCGGCGGTGAATTTCCAGCTGCGCTTTGCGCCGATGATGCTGGCGCTCAAGGATGCGATCGCCAAGGGCTGGTTGGGCGAAGTGGTCGATTTCGACGCATGGCTGGCGCTGGCGACACCCTGGCAGCTCTGGGAATTCCTGCTGAAGGCGCCGCGCGTCGAGATCGCCATGCATTCAATCCATTATCTCGACCTGATCCGGCAATTGCTCGGCGACCCCAAGGGGGTTCACGCCAAGACACTCGGCCATCCCGGCCACAAGGTTGCGCAAACGCGCACCAGCGCGATCCTCGACTATGGCGACACCGTGCGCTGTGCACTGTCGATCAACCACGATCACAAATTCGGTCGAAAACACCAGGCCTGCGAATTCCGCATCTGCGGCACCGAAGGCGCCGCCTACCTCAAGCTGGGGCTCAACCTCGACTATCCGCGCGGCGAGCCTGACATCCTTGAAATCTATCCGAAGGGCGGCTCCGACTGGATTACGGTGCCGCTCGTCGGCGCATGGTTTCCGGACGCCTTCATCGGCCGCATGGCCAATGTCCAGCGCTACGCATCAGGCGAGGACACCGAGCTTGTCAGTTCCGTCGAGGACGGCTGGAACACCATGGCGCTGGTCGAAGCCGCCTACCGATCGAGCGCGGCGCCGGCAACGCCGATCGCGGCGAGGCCCTGACATGGAGCAGACTGTCTATTTCGAGGACTACCGGATCGGCTCGTCGCGCATGACCAGCGGGCGCACCATCACCGAGACCGACTTCGTCGTCCATGCCGGCCATACCGGCGATTTCTTTCCTCATCACATGGACGCTGAGTTCATGAAGACGACGCCGTTCGGCCAGCGCATCGCCCACGGCACGCTGGTGTTTTCGGTCGGCGTCGGGCTGACGGCAAGCGTCGTCAACCCGGTTGCCTTCTCCTATGGCTACGACCGGCTGCGTTTCATCAAGCCGGTGTTCATCGGCGATACGATCAAGACCCGCACCACCATCTCGGCCAAGGAAGACGACCCGAAGCGACCCGATTCAGGCCGGGTCGTCGAGCGCTGCGAGGTGATCAACCAGCATGGCGACGTGGTGTTGGTCGCCGATCACATCTACATCGTCGAGCGTCGCGACAAGCCGAGCAGGGCCTCGACGGATGGCGCTGAAACCTAAAGACAAAAAAAACCGCCTTGCGGCGGGTCCTCGGTGCGAATCAGTACCATACCCAAATTAGTAGCATAGCTGCCGGCACAAAGCAAGAACAAATACTACCCAGGGCAACTGCTTCAGGTCGGCGGTCATTGCCCTGCGGTCCAGCATTGTGGTTGGCGAAAGCCGAAGCGACATCCGATCTCCCCACTTGCGGGGGAGATGTCCGGCAGGACAGAGGGGGGTGGGACGGATCGCCAACGTCGATTTCAGCCATTTCCAACCGGAATCAGCCTGAGGACGTGGCAGCGATTGGTTGACAGGCCGGAGGGACAGCACCCCCCTCTGCCCTGCCGGGCATCTCCCCCGCAAGGGCAGGGGAATCGCATGTGGCGATTTTGGGGTTGAGTTTAGGCTGAGAAAGGATTCTTTGGAGAGGCAGTTGAGCGAAGGAGCGACTGCCATTTCCTGCCTT